>JALHHH010000070.1 GCA_022837485.1 Bacteroidales bacterium | reverse complement strand
GTCGGCCCACTGAATGAAAATCGGATCATTAGGGGTAATGATCAGATAGTCGTAACCGGTGCCGCGGCTGTACATCGAAGCTCTGTTGCTGTAGTCGATCACCGGAAGACTGCTGTAGTTGAAAATGGCGTCTTCAAGAATGGCATCCCACCAGGGATTGCGGTATTTTTCTTCACCAAACTGACGGCTTCCGCCTTCAAACCGGATGTTGATCTCTATGTCGCGGTACACAACCAGCTCTTTGGTAACCGGATTGTACTGGAACGGGCTGATGCCCAGCATCGCAACTTCCACACCCCTGATAGAACTGAAATCGCCAAGCATAACCGGCTGTGCGGGGTAGAATTCGTTACGCGAATATATTTGTGAATTTTTTTCAAAATGGAGCGGTCCATCCTCTGTGTCTAGCGGGATTCGGGGAGCCGGAGCCATTTCGATGTTACTGAAGCGCTCGGTGCGTATGGTTACTACCTCTACCACCGGTGTTGCACCGTTGGGAATGGCAATGTAACGCGAAAAACTCGGAAGATCCGGAGCCCCTTCCTCGTTCTGGAGGAAGGATTCGGAGAAGGTAATGCCGGTCATCGACTCTCCGTTGACCTCACGGGCTTCCAAACCGAAATTTTCAATTGAAAAATTCAGGCTGAGACCGTCTGTTCCCTGACGGTTCAAGCTCAGTCCCTGTTTTCCCCAGCTGTCGGAATAACGGTAATCCTGTGCATACCCCGATGCGGAAATCATCAAAACAATAGCCACCAGTACCATAGTGATTCTATTGCCTGAAAAGAACCTGCGTAAAGTTGTTTTCATGGTGTAATGTTGAAATGTTGTGTGTGATAATGCCCCGAAAGACAAATGATTGTCTTTTAAAGAGAAACTTAACGATCACAAAAATAATTAAAATCTTACACGATGATCAGTTTAAAGGAAAAAAGACTTTATTTGAAATCATTAAAAATAAGAATGCATTTTTCCGACGACTTCCCTGCTTAAGACCGGTTGTTAGTCCGGGGATGTAGTTTCACTTTCGTTACGGCACAGCTACCGGAATAATTTCAACGCTAAAAACATATATATATGCATAGGCTCAACGATCTTATACCGACGTAAGCTAAAAGGGCATCCACGGAAATCGATTACGTTTCCGGGGATGCCCTTTTAGATATAATTCAGGCAGATCCGTAATAACGAATCAGCGACAGGACTTTACGTTCTTTATTTTTCGATCAGAAGCTTGAGGGAATGTACTCCCTTTTCGCCTTTTAGCTGCATAAGGTAATTTCCCGAAGGCAATCCCGATGCATTCACAGGGCTTACACTTCCTGTATTAAGTTTCAGGGCGTTTGTCCGGTGTACGATTTTACCGGATGCATCCCGGATGGTAAGTTCATACTGTCCGTCAACCGCAATTCCCGGACGTATGCCGAAAATACCTGCTGAAGGATTCGGATAAACGAAGAATCCGGCATCGTATTCCTGAGCAGTGCCGGTACACGGACTGAAGGTCAGATTCACGGAAGCTTCGCTGCTGCATTGGTTTACATCGGTTATCAATACACTGTACACGGCTGTTCCGATTCCGGTTCCTGTTGTGTCGACCAGTATGGTTTGTGTGGTATATCCGCCTGGCGACCACAGATAGCTTACCTCTCCGCTGGTTACGGCAGTTAGTGCCACGGTATGATTTGCGCAGGCGATGGTATCGGCCGGCAGATATACATACGGAAGCTCGTTTGCAATAACTGAAAATACGCCCGTACCGGAAGCGGAGCATCCGTTAGCATCCGATACCGATGTTACGCTGAACTGGCTTGTAGTTTCAGGCGTAAGCGACAGGAGCGTCAAGGGATCGGTGGTTGTAAGGCTTCCATACCCTTCAATTTCGAGTATCCATGGCGGCGTACCACTGAGGCTGATATCAAGGATTACCGGAGATCCCTGGCAAACGGAGGTATCTCCCTGTAACGTTGCCGACGGCAGCGGCAGAAGCGTAAGAACTGTTTCTGCGGAAACTTCAGCACAGGGACTTGCGGCAAAGGCAGTAAGCGTAAGCACGGCCATTCCGGCTGTATTGTCGTCGGTTCCCGGAATGTATTCTGTGCTGAGAGACGCGGGATCGGCAAACGTTCCGTCACCCGAAGTTGTCCATACTACTTCCGTATAGTTTTCTGCCATTCCGGATACAGAAACCAGGCTTCCCTGGCAGGCTTCCAGCTCGGGACCGGCTGAAACCGTTGCAGGAGTAGAGATGGAGAGATTCATGTTGTCGCTGATAACCTGTCCTTCAGGGCCGTTAACCGTTAATGTAAGCACCACGGCGCCCGCGCTGATGTCCTGTTCGCCCGGAAAATAGAATGTACTGAGCTGTGTGGCATCTTCAAACGTTCCGTCGCCCTGGGTGCTCCATGCGACGGTAGCCACATTGGTTGCCGATCCGTTAAGAAACAAGGACTCACCTGCACATACAGCCGCATCGGCACCGGCATAAGCAGTTGTTTGCAAAGGAGCGGGGAATATGATATAATCCACCCATGCACAGTCACTTCCGCCAACCACATACCAGTCTTTGCTGTATACCCATCGGAAGGTCTTTTCGCCCGGGGTTACGGCAAATTTTACCTGTACCCAGTCCTGTTCCCCCGACCATTGTCCGACCATGGTATTGCCGATGTAAAACTTGAGAAAATCGTAATCGGCCTCTGAAGAGACTTTCAGAAAAAACGAAATGGTATCGTTGTTCATAACGTTGTAGGTAATCTTCAGTTCACTGGTCGCGTTGTTGCCAATGGCTCCAGATTTTACGCTGTTATCGCCTTCGTAAACCTGATCGGTGGCGATTACCCATGGAGCCGAGCCGGCAGAAGCCCAGTCAAACTGCGAAAATCCACCGCTTTCCCAATCTTCCAGAATAAGGCCTACCGGCGATGGGAATGTTTTTGAAACCGTCACGTAATCGCCCGTAACCGTATAACTCAGGATGGCTGCATGGCCAATGGGTGTCTCTGGTGAAACGGTTACCTCAAAAGCAGCTGTCACGGCATTCAACTGCCCCGGTAATACGTCGCCGAGCTCAATTCCGGTTTCAGTTATGGTGAGATAAGGGCTGGTTGTTGTAAGTGTTGCCGTTACGTTACTGGTTGTATAGTCGCCCGGGTTGAATGTTAAAAAGTTGAGTGTGGCTGTTTCTCCCGGATCAAGCCTGCCGTTGGCGGATCCGCCTGCATCGTTGATTGTCATGCCCAATACCTGCAGCGAAGGGGCGTGCGCTTCCAGTGTAAAATTGCTCACAAATGTGCTGTCGTTCGCATCCGTTGCCGTAATGGTAAATACGACGGTTTCTGCATCCGGTATATCCTGTGCGGCAGTTATCGAATAAGCTCCTGCAACCGCCTTAATTTCACCCGTCGCTACGTCCCCGAAAAATTCCGTATTGTCGTTTATCACCACATAAGGATTTTCGGTCGATAAAGTGGCTGTTACAGCGGAGGCAGGCTGGTCGCCGATGTTTTCAAGGCTGATGTCGAGCAGTATGGTTTCACCGAAATCGAAAAGGGAATTTCCATTGCCGGCAACATCGTTAATCTGCTTTGAATGAAAGATAACCCATGGCTGGTTTGGCGGAGGACCTGAACGGAATGCTGAAACATAGGTCATGGCATGCCCTGTTCTGTTGTCGGTCCAGACCGGATATACCCAGCGGTCGTATGAATGAATTCCGAGATAGTCTCCGAAATAACCGCCTGCCAGGTTGGGAATGGGAGAGGGAGTAAAGGCAACATCGCTTACCCTCATGTCTTCCCAGGTATCGCCTCCGTCGTTGGAGGTGGAAACATATACTTCACACTGAGATGCCTGCACAGCCCTGTCGTCGTAATAAACCACACTCAGGTTGCCGTTTACGGGGTCGCAGGTAATCCAGGGGAAGTAATGCTGTTTACCCAATCCGGCCGGATCCTGGTTTACCCGTACTGGAGCCGACCAGGTAGCTCCCTGATCCGTGGAGCGTATCATATATACATCCATATCGTTCCCGGTGTTAATACCAGGAAAGCCGATGTTAGGCCAAACCACGTATATGGTGCCACGGTTGGGACCATTACTGATGTCAACGGCCATGGAAGGGAATGCATTTACCCGCATATCTTTTGAGGTTCCGCTGTTGCGGATTCCCCGGATGTTGCTGATGATCCGTGTTGCCGGCAACCAGGAAGCCCCTCCGTTAAACGAACGGGCCATGCCAATGGCATTTTCGTCCGTAGGCCAGTTGTCGTAGATGGCCCAAATGGCATAAACTTCTCCGAGAGGACCGGTATGGATGTTTACGCCCTGATTGTGGCTTCCTGCATTAATGGCAGAACTTATATTTACCGAAGCTGACCAGGTCAGGCCCTGATCGGTGGAGCGGCTGATCTCTATTTCCGTATCGTTGGCCCCGCCGAAGTTTGTCCAGGCATCGTAAAGGTTGCCTTCGTGCGGACTTGTAATGCTGTTGTCGATCCACATGTGGTTTTTATCGAGCAGCGAGCTGTACCCCCCCGGTGAAGGTGCTACAAGCACCGGTGTCCAGGTGTTACCCTGATCGGTTGAATAGGAGATGCCCTGTCCGCCCGATGAATGAATGTACCCAACATAATACCACCCGTTAAGACCGATGGCTGTAGTAGGGTCTCCGCTGTTTTGCCCGCCGGCACCCTGCAGTTGTCCGTCCCAGTTGTCGCCTGAATCTTCCGACATAAAACTGTTTGCTCCATAAACCGTAGTCATTGGCCTGTCGGTGGAATTATTCGAATTCAGAACCATCGCCGGATTGGCAGGATTTACGAAAATGGAGTTCTCGCTCTGAGTGGATGTGGCCGATGTTACCGGTACATCGGGAGAGTCGTCCGTCATGCTGCCCCTTCCGGTTAATCTGCTGCTTTTATATATCCCAACCGGAGCTTTATGCTCCTGTTCCACAGGTACCAGCCCCAGTGAAGCCATCCTTCTCCAGTAGGCCATATTGTCGATGCGCGAATCTGTCTTCAATTTCACAGGTACGGGATCATCGGGCATGTACATCTGTTTTTTTGGCTTCTGGGCCGAAAGGGTGCCGGCTGTTATCACTAACACCAGCAGCATAGGAATAAGGCGTTGTTTCACTGTGTGGGGTGTATTTGTTTATGTTTCAATTTATTAAGGCAGTATAATCAAAATCGCCGGTCATGAATGCAAATACTCAACCGGATCGATTTATCTGTGGTTATTGTACAACCAGCTTAAGGGTCGTATTTATCGTTTCACTGCTAAGATTCAGCAGATAGAATCCCGGTGAAATATTAGAAAGGTCGAGCAGTACTTCCGAATTGCCGCTTGCCTTTCCAAAATGTTTCAGCTCACGTCCCGCCGGATCGCAGAGACGGAGTACGGCACTTCCGTTAAACGGTCCGGTTATAACCCTTGCCCGGTCGGCGGCAGGATTCGGGAATATCTTCAGCATGCCTGTACTGCTTTCGATGAACTCTGTTCCTACTCCGGTGTCAACGGGCGGAAATACAATGTAGTCGATCCAGGCAGCATCCGAACCGTTTGAGACATACGTGTCTTTAATGTATCTCCACTGGAATGTCCGGTTGCCGGCATTTACCGGAAAACTAACATGGGTCCAGACTGTTTCACCCGACCACTCCCCAACCAGATCCGAATCAATGTAAAAGCGCAGGAAATCGTAATCATCTTCAGAAGAAACCTTCACGAAGAAAGATATCTGATTGTCGGAAAGTACAGTATAGGTAACCGACAGGTCTGACTTCTGATTGTGGTTTATTTGTCCCGACCGGGCTGCAAAATTCATTTGGTATGCATTGGAGTTGCTGATGGTCCAGGAAGCCTCCCCTCCGTGAACCCAGGGGTGCATGCTGAAATCGCCCGATTCAAAATCTTCGAATATGAGTCCGGCAGTAAAGTGGTATTCCTGCTGTAGTATAATCTCGGGAGGACTGTTTTTGGTAACCGACAAAAGGAAGGTGAGAGGAGTGCCCACAGGAGCAGCGGATGAAACGCTGATGCCTGGGAAACTTGCCGTTTCCTGAGTTTGGGCCGCTATGGCGATTTCGTTAATAATGCTTTGCGGGATGCTTACATACGTGCTGTTACAGGTGAGCGTTGCGGTAAGCGGACTGCTGTTGCTGTGCCCACTGTTGAGCAGCGTTATATTAAGGTCGAAGATTTCTCCCGGATCCGGGTTGCCGTTGTCGTTATCGGCCACTTCGGCACTTCCCGCTTCTATCTTCATGGCATATGCTGTTAACTGAAATGCCGAAAGCCACGTTTCTCCGGCCGTTACTGTAAGGGTAAATTCGATTACGTGATTGTCTGGGACGTCTTCGTTGAGTACGAATGTGAAAGCATTTTCCATAAGAACGGTTGCCCCTGCCGCAATATTCCCGTATTGCTGTGCGGAGTCGGTGATGCTGACGTTGGGATCGTTCGTGCTGAGAACTGCACTTACATTTTCAGCATCCCCGAGTCCGGCATTATATAAGCCGACGTGCAGTTGTATGGTTTCTCCGAAATCGGCCAAACCGTTGTTATTTCCGGCTTCATCGTTGATGGTATAAACATCGAAATGCACATAGGGAGCGTTGCCCGCTGAAAAGGTGATGGGATAATACACCGGAAGGCAGTTGTATCCGGAGATTACAAGTTGTGCTTCTCCCGGACTTGTCACCGGAGGATCGATTACTACGGTGGCGATGCCATTGGTTCCGGTTATTCCTTTCCCGCATAAAACGCCGTTTTTCAGCAGGGCGGCAGTTAGTCCGGGTGCCGGATTGCCCAGTGTAGTTACGGTAACGTCAAATTGCATTGTGCCGGTGGCAAGGCTTGCAGGGTATGAGGCTGCGATGGGAATTGGCTCGCCGGCCCACAGCTGCATTGCCGGATCACCAAGTACGTTGCAGTCGTAAAAGCACCAGCGCAAAGCACCCTCTTCCCACTGACCCGGCGCATTAACCCAAGGCGAGGTGGCGGCTTTCGATTCGGCATGGGCCTGACCTATCCTTCCGAATTTGTCGGTGAACAGGGCGTCGGTAAATTCGCGGTGCAGGTGGGCCGAAGGGCCTTCCGTTTGTCCTTCATTAAACCATCCGTATCTGGAATTTCCGATAAACGCTGCACCGAAATTGTCGATGCTTACTATCTTTTCCGCAATGCAGTCGTTTACGTCGAACGCTCCGCAAATACAGCCGTGGGTGTATATTACCGGGAAATTGTGCAGTATGCCGTTTACTCCTGAAAAGTTCTGGTTAGTAATATCCCAGCTGTTCAGTTTCATAACATACGAATCGTTTGCGTGACCCGAATGGTGGATGTAGTTCCGGCCCGCATTTATAGCATTCATCAGCATGTATTTATCCCAGGTAACGTTCTCATCGTAAAGCCTTTCGATGTTCTGCGATTCGGGAATACCGGTAGTGGTATAGCCGTTGTCGTCGCGTGTGCCTATGAGCAGTTCCAGGTAATCCGAACCCCAGGTGTCGGGGTTGTAATACAGGTTTTCGCCTGCCAGAAGAGGATTCCTTAATTCTCCCAAAACCGGCTGGTTCTGGTAACGGGTGGTTTTATTCATCATGGCGGCAAGTTCCGCAGAGGTGCTGAACGACATACGCCCAACCGAAACTTCCGGCAGCAGGTCGTCTTCTCCCGGCTCGCCCCAACGGTTGTCCCCGTCGGTGTTCCAGTTACCGTCGAGTGCCGAATAGTAAAGGTCCGAAGGGATGTTGTTGTCCTCATAAACCGTGGAGGACTGAACGCTGCAGTAGAATCCGCGGAAAGGAACGTGTTCCACATCTCCTCCAAGAACCACGTGTTCGATGCCGAACTGCTGATACTGCTGTTTGATGTAATTGCGGATTTTTTCGGGCATATCGGTACCGCTTACATTTGCCTGTATAAACTCCGTGGTGGCAACCTGAGTTTTCATACCTCTGGGAAGGTAGAGCTGGGCGTAGGCTTCAAACGATGGGGAAAAAGCCTGAGGTGTGATAACCAGAATCTGGTAGTCGTTCTGGCTGGCTGCCGGTGAAGGATACCTCTGCGATATGCCCCGGTTTTGAATTCCTGCCTGGTTCTGGATGGCTCTGGCCGACGCGGGAGTCAGGTTTTTCAACGCCTCCCGGCCGCGTTTGCTTTCCCGGGTTTCGATGCGGACGGTTATTTTGCTGTAGTAATGAACTTCTCCGGTAGCCGGAATGTAACTTAAAGGTGTGATGACCGTTTGCGCTATTCCGTAACCGTTGCGGTAATGGGTGCTCAGTTGGCCGGTAGCTTCGGAAGGATGGGCTTTGGTTGAAGTATAGATTTCGCCTTGTATTGGTCCGGCAGAAAATCCGGGATCGGAGTAAGGGCGTGAAAAACCTGCCGGTGCCAGATTAAATCTTCCCGGTATCAGAGTCTCACCTTCTTTGCTGATGGAAATGGCGATGGCTTCGTGCCCGGGAGGAATCAGAAGACTGACGGCCTGGAAGGGAAGCAAAGGCTCGCCGGGTTTCCCGTGAAGCTGTGATCCGGGAAAGGTTATCAGCTGATGCCGGCCGTTGATTACAATCTCCGGTTTGACAAAGGTAAAGGTGTGTTCAGTCGTTTGTGCAAACGATAATCCTCTGATGGCTACGCTCAGAAGAATCAGCAGTAGTTTTTTCATGGGGTGTTCTTACTTCGGCGAAAGCCGAAAAATTATTGGTAATTAAGAGATTTTATAAAAAGTGCTGTTACCGGGTGATCATCAGCTTTTGTGTTGTACCGCTGCCGTCGGGGTACTTCAGGCTGAGCAGATATATACCCGGATTGTATGGTGAAAGGTCAAGGACTAAGGTATCGGCACCGTCGGGGCGAAGTTGGGCTATTATTCTTCCCGAAAAGTCGGTGAGTATCAATGTGGCATCTGCCGTCAGCTTCGGAAGCAGTAAAACGGTGCTGTTACCGGAAGGATTGGGCATAATGCACGGCATGGCCGGTTCTCCCTGGTTTGCCCGTTCCAGCATATCAAGGTACAAATTGTGATTCGTGGTGTCGCCGGATGCAACGTAAACCGTATCGCATTTGTAGAAGTTTTCACTCTGTTTTTCGGCGCACAATTTCACATAACCGGTATCGGCCTGAATCCGGTACCGGCCTGCGTTATCCGAAAAAGTGGTATAGATGCCGGTATAGACTTCCGCATCTGCAACGGGCTCAAATAGTGGAAATGGTGAATAAACAATTCCTTCAATCCAGCCGGTTGTGTCGGGTGGCGGAGGAGCGGGAATTGTTGCTTCCAGGGCATCCAGGTCGAATCCGGCATCGCTTGCCTGCGCCGTTCCGTCGCCGTCGTCGGTAATTTTAAAGTACCGTGCTTCGAGAAGTCCGCCAGATGCCAGGTCGAAGGAGAAGGTGCCTGAACCGGAACCCAGCAGAATCCAGGGACCATCCATGCTGCTTCCCGCAAACACTTGGTAGCCTTCGGGTGTGGCATCGTTTTCATGAACGGTGATGTCGGCTCCTTCTGCATCGGCTACGGGAGTACCCATGTCGAGTACCACCCATCCGTATCTGCCAATGGAATAGCGGACGTTGTCGGGCGGACCCGTTGCAGCAGGGGTAAAGCCCTCATCCGCCGGATTGTTGCCGGGTATCCGGCAGCTGATGATTCTGCGTGCATAATGTGAGGGAGCAGGCTGCAATACAAAATCGACCGTTGTAACGCTGCGGTCGGTAACCGGAATACTGTACTCTGTTGCCGGTTCATAACCGTTGGCAACTGCCTTTACGTTGTACTGACCCGGAACAAGAAATTTGTGAAAATCGCCTGCCACCGGATCGTTGTGTACAGGGAACATATTATTGACATAAATAGTGGCAGGAACCGGCTCTCCGGTATTTGCATCCGTTACGGTCCCGCGTATGCCGTACCCTGAATATTCAACCATTTCGAGCATGGACTGTTTGTTTTTCAGGTAATAGGGTACAATCTGGGATGCGGGCGGTTGTTTGCTGAGAGAAATTTCAACCGACCAGCTTATGGCGCCGAGGGCACCGTAGCCAAAGTCTTTGGTGCTTCCGTTAATGGCATACATTCCTGTAAAGCCCTGCCCGAAAGGAATGGATGTATATCCTGAAACCGCTGCATAACGGGAGGCCAGAAAGTTGTGCTGTGCGGCGTCGGGAGTTGGGGCCTGGCGGTAACTCCAGGGATAGCTGATGTATTCGGTTCCGCTGTGATAACTGAGGTGCATCACAAACTGGTTTTCGGTCATGATCTTTCGCAAGGCCTTTGTTTCCGGCTGTGAAAAGGCGGAAGGACTATTCCCTTCGGCATTCCACATGTAGCCGCAGTCACGGTTTATGTCAATCCCGGCCTGGTTATACCTGGTCATATAATTACGACCGTAAGGGTTGAGGCAGTATACGATGAAGATTTCACGCTCGTTTACCAGTCCGGTGATGTATGGATCGTTGTTGTACCCAAGACAAAGGTCGCGGGCAAAACGGATCATATTTTCTGGACCCCCGACCTCATCGCCGTGAATTCCGCCGTCGAACAGAATTTCAGGCTCGTTTTCATCCTCTATGACATTGTCGCTAATCTTGAGAACGTAAATATTGCTGAATCCGGTTGCGATGCCGATAATCTCCCGGGAACATATTTCGGGGAAGTTGGTTGCCAGACTGTCGGCGATCTCATCGAGTTCGGCAACCGTGTAATATCCCGAAGGAACACCCCTTGATCCGTAGGATGCTGACCAGGCATTCAGGTTTTCAATTTCAACCTCATAAGGGATCCCTTTACCGGATAACAGCTTGAGTTCGTCCGGTGTGATGTAGCATCTCAGGAATCCATTGCCCTGCTCAGCATCGGTTCCCATACTCCGGATAAAATCATAATGCACAGTTTCAGAGGGAAATACTTTTACCTGCATTTGATTTTCCAGCCAGGGAGATTGTGCGTCTGCATAGAAAGCCAGAATAAATAATGCCGGAATTAGGAGCCATTTCATATGAATCCGGATTAAATAAGAAGGTTGGAATTGGACGCAGTAAACCTATAAAAAAATCGTATTACTGCGACACTTTTTTACTACAGGTTTTTCACCGGTAAAAAAAAGGAGGCTGATTTGATTTTTCCGGAAATCAAATCAGCCTCATAAAATGGTTTAGACAGGAAATTTCAGTCGCCGATTTCGCGGATGCATGACTTGATCAGGCGTCGAGTCTGGCGAGGGCATAGGCATAGGCTCCGACCGAGACGGCTCTTGATGTTCCCAGCCTGCTGATGCCAACGCCGATTCGTTTCATGGGGTCATATTTTATTCGCCTGCTGCTGAACGGAACTTTTATTTCGCGGGTATCGCCCTCATAGAAAAGGTTGAATTCTCTTTCATCCTCCAGGTTAAAGGCTTTTATTTCCATACGATCGAGTGCAGTGCCGACCATGGTTGTTAAGTTGGTATTCATTTCATCTACCAGTCGCTGCAAAAATAAGGGGTAAGCACCTGCCAGTCCGCCTCCTATAACCACGAGTCCGTCGATCAGGGTTATAGCGTTGGCGATGGAATCGCCGGCAACTTCGGCCATGCGGTGAAATGCCATGATGGCAGCTTCCCTGTTGCCTTCCCTGAGTCCCATCCCGATTTCAAAAATTTCCCGGGGTTCCGGGCACTGGTTAAAATCGAGGCCGGTTTCGCGGCAATAGATGCGGCGTATGCCGCGTATGCTGACGTTTTCTTCAACGCTTGCATTGGTATGCAGCTTGTTGCGCATGCGGTTGATCTCTCCCTGTGCCGAATTGTCGCCCATAAACAACTGCCCTCTGCTTACGATTCCGCCGCCATAACCGGTTCCAAAGGTAACCCCCAGAAGGTTCTGGTAGTTTTTGGGACTGGCGCTGCTGCAGATGCGCTCGTTGATCTCGGGCAGCAGACCGGCAATTGCTTCACCGTAAGCAAACAGATCGCCGTCGTTGTTGATGAAAACCGGAATACCGAACTTCTCCTCAAGCATAGGACCAAGCGCAACCCCGCCCCTGAACGTGGGAAGATTCTCCAGGTCACCTATAATCCCGAGTTCGTATTCAGCAGGTCCGGGAAAACAAAAACTGATGGCGACGGGATTTACGTTCAGCTTCGATTTTACCTCGTTAAATCCCTGGATAATCTTGTTCAGGACAATCTCGAGCGTGCTGCCCTCCGCCGGAATGCGAATGGGTTCGATGATTTCTTCCTCGGACTGAACTGCCGAGAAAACAAAATTTGTTCCCCCTGCATCGAGGGTCATAACAATGCGTTTGTCGTTGTTATATCGCATAGGATCGCAGTTTTTGCTGAATTACTAATGAAGGAATTCTCTGGCTTAGTGTACGGTTTACACCCTCATTCCCTGCTGCGAATGTACAACATCAGGGGTGATTTTCAAACATAAATATCCCGTTTTCTGTCCTGAGCGGTTCCTTTTTAGGGTATAAATCACCCGTGACAAGCAGGGATTTCCTGCATCCATTGAACGGAAGATGCCGGTAACACTATAGATTCTGAGCCGGAGAGTTAATAGCTTTTTATAGTTTTGACTTTTTCCCGGTATTGCGCAATCACCATCTTCTGCTCGTTGATGCGAATGCCGATCTGATCCTGAGTCTGAAGGTTGAGGTCGATGCTGTTTCTGCTGTCCCGGATGCGGTCGTTCGAACGGATAATCCGGTTTTCGGCAGCGTCCGCTTTTTTCATCAGGGATTTTTTCTCTTTTTGGGATTTTTTCAGTTCCGATTCCACAATTTTCCTTGCCCCGGGCTCCGTGATCAGGCTGAGGTCGGTCGATAAGGCATCGATTGCCTCATCTTTGACTTTTATTTGCTTCTGAATGGAAAGAATGTTGTCGTTCTCTTTTGCAATTGAATTGTTGCGGACTCTGCGGCAAGGCATAAAACTGTCCCTGGTTCATGCGTGAGGGAACGACAAAATCCCGGGCTCCTTCCGGGGTCGATTTGATC
>JALHHH010000131.1 GCA_022837485.1 Bacteroidales bacterium | reverse complement strand
GGCCATACCTTTTGGTGCTGAAACAGCCATCGACGGACAATGGATTGAAGCTCCGGCCGTTGAGCTTTTTGAAGCCCTCGGTAAAAAACTCGGCAAACTACCCATTATTGCCGAAGACCTTGGGGTAATAACGCCCGACGTTGACGAGGTGCGCGAACGGTTTAGCCTTCCGGGCATGAAAATCCTGCAATTTGCTTTCGACAAAAGTACTTCCAACCCTTACCTGCCGCATTTTTACACGCAAAACAGCGTGGTATACACCGGAACGCACGATAACGATACGGTGCTTGGATGGTACAACGAACTCGACAGCGGGGATAAATTAAAACTGCATCAGTACCTGGGCGCCATTGGCAACGGCATCCACTGGCAAATGATACGCACAGCCTGGGCTTCGGTATCGGACGTGGCCGTTGTGCCCCTGCAGGATGTACTCGGGCTTGGTACTTCCGCCCGGATGAACGTACCGGGAACCCTTTCGGGAAACTGGCAATGGCGTTACCTGGACGGGCAACTTCTTGATGAACATGCCTGTACCCTGTCGGCTATGAGTAAGCTGTTCAACCGCTCATGCCCCGAAACCAACGGGGATGAAGATGAAAATTCAAAAGCTTAACAAACCCTGATCGAGTGACTTTTAGGTAAATCTTCCATTTCTGAACGTGTATTTCCTTTCGTTCAGTGGTATTTACTGTAAAACCGGTGCAGTTTCCTGTTCATCTTACGAACGGCTTTCTCCGTTCTGCGTTCAAAGGGCAGGGATTCAAAAATCCGCACGTAATAAGGGAACGGCCGTTTTAACTGCACAAACTGCTCACTTTTGATTATCAGGGCACTGACTCCCATTTTCGAACTGCCGTAATAATTCTCCACTCTGTTCGGATTCGAATTGCTGCCGGGTTTGTAGCTGTAATGCGAGAAACGCTTTGCAGTATCCGACTCCGTTGTCCCAAACTCCGCTGTCAGAAATGTTCTGGCTGCAAACGTTATGGTTGTATCGGGAAGCAAATGTGCGTTTAGAAAAACAACATCGTCAAACTGCTCATTCATCACGCTTTCCGAATGATTGCTGTAGAAAAAGTAAACCGGACAAAAATTAAACTCTGCATCAAAGGCCTTAATAATTCCATGGTTGTACTCCCTCTGATGTGCTTCCAGTTCATCTGCCATTTTGTCTTTACCCGATTTTCTCAGGGCAGTTATTGAATTCCCGCGGGTATGCATTCTTACCAGCAAAGCTCCTCCCTTTAACCGGCCGATTTGATCTTTGGCACTAATTATCTGTTGTTTTCGATTGCCGTTTTTTTTATTGCCTGCGGCATCGTTCGCATTTGCTGTGAATGCAAACATAAGAATCAGCAATGCGGTGATGTACTTGCTCATTTGATAACTCTGGTTAGTAGGTGAATTACAGAATCATTATGACCGAAAGAATACTTTACCGGATTCGCCACCAAAATACCTGGGCACAAAAATATGCTAAGCTGTTGTAATGGTGATTATTCCAAAAATTACTCCGGACTTTTGCAACGAAGGATTGATCCGATCCTGAATGCAGGTTTTATTAATACGTGTCACCGGGCCGTAACTACCTGGTATTCCTTATTGATGAAAATATCGGCCTTATCGCGCAGCGACTGCACCACCTGGTGTTCGCGTTCCAGCACATGCATGCGGTATTCATTCTGAGGCTCTTTGCCTCTTACCACCTGTGCCTTCTTGGTTTCATGATAGGTGAGTTCAATGAAAATACGAAGATCAACACCTTCGGTATGAATGGCATAAAGTCCGTCCACGATGATCATCTCAATTCCTTTAAAGTCGGTGGTCAGATGATCCACCTGCTCGGTAACGAGATCGATGCAGGGCATAGTGGAGATCATGTCGTTCCTAAAATCATCAATATTGCGGTAAATGGTATCCCAGTCGTACTCACCAAGCCCTACTGCCGTTTCAATGCCGTGCGCCTTGCGCCATTCGGTGCGCTCAAGCGGGTGGATGCGGTAGTAATTGTCGATGTGAATGGGTTTGCAAATGATGCCTTCTTTGCGAAGCATCCTGGCAATAACGTGCGACAGCTCCGTTTTACCCGATCCCGATTCGCCCGATATGGCGATGATATACTTATTTTTCCGGTTTTTCAGAATGTGCGGAAGAATGATTTTTGCGGCATTCTCGTGCTTTTCTCCAATCAGAAGTACATCTCCTAACATAGTTATGGTTTTTTGCTAAGTTAATTAATAATGAAATATCTCGCTTGACGTATCAAAGTCGAGATAGAAATCAGCCAGCGGCTTGAGCGACTGCACCACCTGGTGTTCGCGTTCCAGGATCTGCATGCGGAAATCGTCCAGCTCCTCCTTTCCCGACAGTTTCTGTTCCTCTATCGTATCGCGGTAGGTCTGTTCGATAAATACCTTAAGGTTAGCTTCTTCAATCTTAACGGAATACAAGCCTTCAATTATCAGCACCTGAATACCTGCAAAGTTGGTGGTAAGCTGATCGATTTGCCCGGTAAACAGGTCGACGCATGGCAGGGTTGTCAGTTT
>JALHHH010000130.1 GCA_022837485.1 Bacteroidales bacterium | reverse complement strand
GCGCTCAACAGGGCAGGCTCTACGGGATGACAATTTAAGATGATTGTGCAGTTCTCTTGTAGGGGCGAACGGCCGTTCGCCCGAAAAAGGTCCTGGTTGAAATTTCTGCCTTTTACGCGAAAAATGGGACAATAGGAGCGTTTGGGAGACAGTCTGCTGACGCAGCCCAGTCACTCTTTGCAGAAGTGAGGCTCGCTGGCGCGAGGAAGTGATGCTGGGAAGAGCATCCCAGGAAGTGATGCCCTCATAAAACTCTAGACGCAACGCCGGCAAAGATCGCGCCGGGACGCAAGGCACTGAGGAGCATCAGTGGACGCAGGGCTGGCGAAGAACATGCCAGGACGCAATGCCCGCTTCGCGGGGAAAGACCTTCACTGCCAGTGTGCTTCGCAAGCCAGTCACCTTCGGTGGCCAGTCGCACTTCGTGCGGCCAGCTCCGACTTCGTCGGGCAGAAGAGCGGATTCTAGGATCGGGTTAATAAGAACGGGTTACGAAAACCGGGTTATGAGAATCGCGTTAATAGGATCGGGTGTGAAACAGAGGAGCGGGTTACAGAGTGCGGGTTAGAAAGATCGGGTTGATAAAAACGGGTAATCAGAACCGGGTCCTGAAGAGCGAAATCCCGTGCAAAAGCGTCATTGGATGACTGCCCTATGTATTATGGTCATCCAACAATTCTCCAGCTGAAATCTGGTTTCGGCATTGTTATTCTCGGAGGAAGGAGGACCGGTGACGGTGAACGGGGTTTTTTTTAGCGTATAGCGCTTTCTATGGTCCGACCTTCCTGCCGTTCAGCAATTTAACCAGAGCGTTGCTCGATCAAATACTTATGTGATACATATGTATCATTATAAATCACCTCAGTGATACAATAATATCGAGGTGATTGTAATGAAAACGGTTAATGTTAGAGATGTTCGAAACAGATTCAGCGAGATTGTTGACAGAAAAGAAGAGCTTTTGATTCTAAGGCGTGGTGTTCCGGTGATGAAGATATCACCCGTCTCTAAGGAAGACTTAATGAAATACTATCTTTCAAAGGCACAAGAGGAAGCAGAAAAGATCGGGCTCAGTGAAAGAGAGGGCCTGCAAGTTCTAGAGGAGTTGAGAAAAGAGATGAAAGATGAAGGTCGTTATTGATACGAACGTTGTGATTTCGGCGGCTCTCGGCTCCAAGACTTGTAGCAAGACCGTTCTTAAGGCACTAGAACAGGGGGTAATCGAACCGCAGATATTTTTGCAGGAGTTACAAAGGTTCATAATGAAACTGAAAGGAAAGGAAAAGTACGGGAACATTCAATTAGAAGGCCTTTCGAATTTCATAGATTATTTCTTAATGACAGTAGAGATTGTAGATGACTACAAGTTGGTTACTTACAGCACCGATTTTCCGGACAATCATTTCATTTCATTGGCTGCAGCGCGAAACGCCTTGCTTATAACTGGTGATAAACTTTGTCTTAAAAACGCACTAAGTGGCAATGTAAATTGCAGGACGCCAGCTCAATATCTAAGTGATTCTTCTTAATGCTCCCTTAGGCGAAAAAGCGACCCCACGAGTCTGTCAGTTCCTCTTTTCGCTTACAGCATTCAGCGGGTCTTCGTTCTTAAGCGTGAAGCGGTTCTTGAATGCTAGATCCCGCACTAAGATGATTGTGCAGTTCTCTTGTAGGGGCGAACGGCCGTTCGCCCGAAAAAGGTCCTGGTTGGAATCTCTGCCTTTTACGCGAAAAATGGGACAGACCATAGGAACCGGTCAGTCCCTATTTTCGCTAGTCACGCAAATGTCGAATTTGTGAGCTGTTTCTGACGGGGGACCGTTGACGGACAATGTTGTCTTCACAGCATACAGCGGGTCTTCGTTCTTAAGCGTGAAGCGGTTCTTGAATGCTAGATCCCGCACAGGAGCACTGCGGGATGACAAAGTGAGTGGATTTGGGGGCGGGCTCTACGGGATGACAACCCTTTAGTCATCTGCCAAGTGTGTTTCCTGGAGAGATTACATACTCAAACTAAACGTCAGAATCCGAAATTGATGAATATTCTAATATAGGAACCCGATAAGGAATAGTGGGATGATGTTTCCATATCCGATTTCGATGCCATCACGCAGTACGAATCCGTTTGAGGAATCCTTAAGCTGGCGTCTTCCCTTGTAAGGACCACCTACTTCGAAGGTCATTTCCTTGTCATCTTCCTGCAGGGAGAAGTCACCATTTGTTGGCACGCAAATCCCTAAGTGACTTACTTGTGAGACAAAAAAAGCTTCGCGTATCGTTCCCATATTTGCCTCAAGATTCCATTGCGAAAGGCCAAGAGCATAGTAGAGATTCGTTTCACCCAGAAAGACTTTCGAACCGCTGCGCATTCCTTTTCCTCCTCTTCCGCACGGAAGAACTCTTTTCAATACGCCTGCCCTCTCTAAAGAATCCAGATAGCTGTATAAAGTCACTTTAGTTATTCCTAACTCCTTGCAAAGCGATTCCGGAGAGATGGATGGAACAACGCTAGTAGCTACAAATGCGATTATCTTCTTGATGATTGCTGCAGCCTCGCCTCTAAGTGAGGCTTGCTCAACAACATCTTGATAGATCGACTTATCTAGAGTGTTAAGCAGTCTCTCATAGTAAGACTCGTACGAAAGCCGAAAAGGATATGAACCAGTCCTCAAATATTCCCTGAACATCTCCAGCGGCTGAAGCTTCTGAAGCTTACTGCAAAATTCCATGTGATTTTCCTGAAGCTCACTAAGTCTCAACGGTCGAAAGCTTTCACCTTTCTCGAGATTTATAAATTCCCTAAATGAGAGATGTCTGAGCTCCTTCAATACAGCTCGCCTTGACAGGTCAGCTGTACATTTATACACTGAGTATCTCGAACTACCAGTGAAGTAGATCTGCTTTCCCGGATGCGAGTCGTGCAACGCTTTTATGTCATTTGCCCAACCCGGTTGCCTATGTGCTTCATCTACAACTAACGTCTTTCCGCCTAGCTTAAAGAATGTGTCTCCTATAACGTATATTCCGTCTCTAAGAACCAATGGGTTATCGCCAGAAATGTATAAAAAACCCTTCTGCTCTCTTTCATAGATTCTCTGCAGAAGCATAGTTGTTTTTCCACAGCCCCTAGCTCCAACGATCCCCAAAAGTCGATCATCCCAACTTATTAGACCATACGCGTACCGCTTGAACTCAATAGGAACGGAACCTACTAGTCTCTCCTGGATTTCAAAAAAAGGTTGAAGGTCTATCATCAAGCACCTCCATTACGTTAGTTATATTATACAATATTCACTCTTATGGTTCAGTATACTCTACTATGTTGCTCATACAATGAATGCACTTAAGAATAGGTATCTGGCGCCGAAAATCATCGGCGAACAATTAAGAAGTGATGCTGCTCCGCAGGAAGCCACTCAGGTCCACCGTCAACGGTTCTCCGTCCTCCGGGAAGAGCATATATTACTTGAAAGACGCAAGGCTGGGCAAGAACAGCCCAGGTCGCAAGGCCGGCGAAGATCATGCCGGGACGCAAGACGGCTGAGCATGATGTGATACTGGGAAATTTATCTAAGGAAGTGAGGCAGCTTTCAATGGTAGGCTTAGGACCCATGAATCTTCTAGAACTTCACTGAAAAATCTTTGGAGCAAATTATCCATGATGAGAAGGAGCCGCTTTTTTTCAAACCCTTAAAATCCGCTCGTCTGAACTTGTTCCATTATTTCGTTTGTTTCGATTGACTCCAGACTTGGATTACTACCCGATAGAAGAAATTAAGAAGACGTGGGAATACTCCCACGTCTTCATCAACGGCTTTTCGCCGTGTACAGGCTCTATGGCCTAGTGCGTGAAACCCTTTCGGGTGACCGCATAACTATTATAATACTTTTGTATTTCGGATTCAAGTGAAAGTGTAAATCAGAACTCATAGTTTTCGTCGATCAAGAAATGAATCATTTCCAGAAAAACGACTCTTACCCGCAGAGTTTTGAGAGTCCTTCTGATCTCAATCACACTGCATTTTGCCATGGTTTTCTTCGGGAAGTGAGTTTCTCAAAGATCGCTGTAAACTTCCTCGCCTTCTATGAAAACTCTTTCTGCCTTAGCTGCCAAATTGAATGGATGATTCGTCCAAATTGCAATATCGGCATCTTTTCCTACTTCGAGCGATCCGACTTTTTCGTCGATCTTCAGGATCTTGGCGGCATTTATTGTGACCATCTTCAACAGATCTTC
>JALHHH010000069.1 GCA_022837485.1 Bacteroidales bacterium | reverse complement strand
GATGTTGGATTCAATGTAATCCAGAACGGCATCCAGGCTGTTAAAACCGGTTGATTTGAAATAATCCTTCAGGCTGTCCTCCTGATACTTGAACAGGCCTTTTACTTTGTCAGTCTCTATTCTCCGGAACCCACCATCAGAGATATAAGCATTCAGCACATCATAACCTGACCAGTAAGCCAGGTGGACTTCTGAGCGGTGCACTAGCTTTAAAAGCTCACGGAATTGCGTTTCATGCTCCTGAAGGTTTTCAGGAATAGTCTCACCGGTAAAACTCTCCAGGCTATTGTAAAGCTCACCAAGCAGGGGCTTAAGGTAAGTTTGCTCTGCCGTTTCCAGATGTGGCCGCAACCGGTCCAGATTGACGGCATCACTAACCGGCAGAATCTCTTTAATATCCTCAAGTGATTTAATAAGCATGGCTATGAAAGTTTTTTAGTGGTACCTGCTCCTGTGTCAAGAGTTGTCAGAATTGTACTCCGGAAGCGAAGCTGAATGTCTTTAACACCATTGAAATGGAGATAGAGCTCCAGCGGATCCAGCAGGTTCTGGCGGTCCAGCCATGAGTTGGCAATATTCACCAGGAAAGCTTCCCGGATATTACTCCCCCCCTGGTTCCCTGAGTATGTTCCCCCGGGCATACCGGCACCCAAAACATTCGGGTTCAGCATCAGGCTGAAAAGGATTTCCGAATTTGCAGCTGCAGAAGTAATGAGCTTATCATTCTCCTTATACTTGTTGTCCAGGGCTGTGATGATCCACTGTTCTTCAGCTTTTCCATTCTGAGGATTGATTTCGAAGAATGTGAATATGGGTTTATCAGCATTCTCTGTACCACACAGGTTTTCTTCAATCCTGTCCATGTATTGCTCAATAGCCTGTTGCCTGGCTTCAATACTTTTATACTCTGCTGCCGGAAATTTACGGTCCCAGAAGGCATAAGGGATTTGCACATGCCACTTCCAGGTAATCTGGTTTTTGAATGCTTTCTTCAGGAATGCCGGCACCAGGCGGGCAACTTCCACCCATCCGGCCAGGGATGCAGCATACCAGATTGGCTCTGAATAGTAGTCGTTATTACTCCAGGAATCACGGATAGAATAGACAAAAGAATTCCCCTTAATCTGCCCTAACAAGCGACGGCGCTCCAGGTCGAAAAAAGGATCATACTCATCCAGCAGGTCAAAAACCTCAAACTCACCTTCCCCGGGCTGATCAGGCCAACGGCCACTTACCACACACTTTTCTATTACCCCGGCCTTTGCTTCAGTATACCGGGAATACATGGCATTGATAGTATGAATTCCGGCCATCTGGGATCCGGATGCATCAGGGATCAGCTGAACATCTGCCTTTCCGAATTTAAAATAATCCCGGGCAGCCTTTTCCAGGTAACGGCGGACCATTCTCCCCTGGCAGAAGTTCACAATTTTCGGATCTTCAATTACCTTCAGCTGCTCATTTCCCTGATCATCGTAACCGGCAACAATACAGGGAAAAATACCCTGTCCAAGAGTGAAGTTTCTGATAAATTTCAAGCCAGTGTTCAATACACCGACACTTCTGATAAGTTCATTAGCCTTTGTCGGAAAATCGTTATTGCTTCCCCAGGAGACTATAGTTCTTCCATCGACATTAACCTTATCGTCCTGTTTCTCCAGCTGCTTGGAAATATTCGGTTTTGCAGGAGCTCCTTTGGTTTCAGCATAGAACTTGCTACCGAATGCAAGTAAAGGCGTCCCTTCTTTATTGAAAAGTATATTACTCATAAGATCACCCTTTTACCATTCCATTCAATGATATTGTCAATTCTCACCGGGTATATATGCCCGGTCTTCTCTCCCTTTGGATCCACCGGCATTACCCCTCTCTGTCTGTTTGCGGCCACCTTATAGGGAAGACCTGATGCGATTGCCCTCGGTAGGAATACCATTTCGCCGGCCTTATTCACAAACTTGATAGAAAAGATCACCCTTTTTCCCTGGGGCGTTTCCTTGATATCATACTCTCGTAAAACATCAGCTCTCCGGATCTTCATTTACTCATGATTTTTGGCAAATCTATCAGTGCCGGGTCCTTGTTAAAAGGACAACTTGAGCCACTTTTCCAAGCTTACTGCAGCCTGCAGAAAATCAAAAAGCAGGAAGGGTGGAAAAGTCAGACAAATCCGTGAGGATGGTGGGCTATCCCAATAAAAACAAAATTGGCGGACCATAGCCCACCATCCGAACACCGCTTTGCGGCGACGGGCTACGTATATACGTAACCCATATATGTAATTATCGCCTTACATCATCCCTTCATCAGCAAAACTATAATAGTCACCTTCAGGGGTTAAAATTATATGATCCAGTACATTAATATCAAGGAAACCGGCGCCTTCCTTTATCCTCCGGGTTAGCTTAATATCTGCTTCGCTTGGCCGGGTGTTTCCGCTGGGGTGGTTGTGGCATAAAATTATACTTGCAGCATGGGATAACAATGCGGATTGAAGTATCATTTTAGGATCCGCCACTGTTCCGGCCTGCCCTCCTTCGCTTACGTTCATTATACCGATAACTCGATTTGCCCGGTTTAACAGCATTACTTTAAAGCTTTCACGGTAGGCAATTTGCGACATATCCCAAAAGTAAAAAAAGGTTTCAAAGCTTTGTTTGCTGCTTGTCATTATTGGCCTGTTCTTAGTAACCGGTTTCGAGGGTACATAAGAGAGTTTAACTTCTGCTATTTGATTAAAAAGAGTTTGCATAGTTCACAAGTTTAAGAGTTAAAAAATATCATCCGTTACAGTTTCCGCGTGGGCGTGCTCAGTTTTCATTACCTGACCTTCGGGTTTATGATCCTTTTGTTTTTCCTCAGCTTTTCTTACCTGCTTTTCAGAAAAAAGGTAACAAAGCGGAAAAAAAAGGTTTTCCATGTCCTCAGTAGATATTCCCTTTTCCTTTTCCTCATCCCCTTCACGGGTTCCCACCGGCTGCCCCCACACGATAAAGGCTTTTTCACCTTTTTTTACCGTTGCTCCTTCTGCTTTCCATTGCATGAAGGTTTTAAACTCCTTTGCCCCGTCGGTCTGATATATGTAATTAAGCAACATAAAATTAATGGTTCTGCTTGCCCAATAAAAAGCCTTCCCAGATTGGCCGGCTTCTTCGGCTTCTTTAATCAGCCTTGCCCGCAAGGCTTCGGCATCTCTGCTTAAGTTGCTTAAAATAATTCGCTTTTGCCTCGTTGGGTTCTCTTCTTTTGTATCTTTGTTGCTGTTCATAGCTGCGTTTTTTAACGTGGTTAAACATTTAGTACTTTGGAGCGGGGGCGGCTACCCCCGCTCTGTTTTTATTAGGAAATGATTTCATTTTCAATGGCTTCCCGCTTCTCAATCATCCGGGACAAAACAAAGCTCAGAAGCTCCGTTATTACAGTAGGGTTCCGGAATTTAAAAACTTCCTCCTCACTTGAATAGCCTTTTTTTGATGACAGGCGAAGGGCGTAAACTTCTGAGGAAAAAACATCCTCCTCCGCTTCCTTCCTGACTTCTTCACCATGCTTTTCAAGTGTCAGAATAGAATTGTTCAGGGTGTTCAACCTGCTAACTAACTGCTGTTTTCGCTGGAAATAATTGATTTGATCGTCAAGGCTCTGCGGTGCTTTTGCGACCTGGGCGCGGAGTTGTTCCACCTCCCTGCGCAATTCCCTGACCTCTGCCGGTTCCGCTTGCATTGTGCGGATGGGGGTTTCCGTTTCTGCCTGCTCGGCAGCAGCTTCAATGGCGGTTTTTGTTTCCTCCGGAAGTTCTCCGGTACCCATAGCTTGGGCGGGCTTCGTCTTTTTTGACATAGCTGTAAAAATTGAGTTAAACATTTAGTAATCCGGGGCGGCTACCCCTTTAAAACTGATACTAATTTACAGCAAAAATTAATACTATGCAAATAAAAACTGATGTTATAAATCTATATTTCAGTACGTTACATTCTATTATCATTCAGTTGGCTTAATTGGCCTCTGTGCAGGAATAAAAAAATTTTCATCCTTTTTTACTCAAATTACTGCCAATAATTCTGCAAATCGCCTGTAATGGATCGGATTATTTAGAATAGGTATAAATTACCGGATTGTTACAGGTTAGCAATCCGGACTATATTTCAATAATGATCTGAATTTGTTTTACTTCCCCGGAATTTTAGGAAAAATTCCGGGTTCCTCTCAGAGAGACTGCCGAGCCTGCCCTATCCCCGAGAGCAGAAAAAAGGGCAGAAACAGCAGGATATATGCTATTAAACTACATTTAATTTCTTCTACTTAAGAAACGCCAGCCCTGCGGGCAGTCCTATTGTGTCGCAAAACTTAAAGTTTTGCCCCGCTTTAGTATCATTGTCTATGACTGCTACAACTGCAGAAAAACAAGCAGAAATTAAAATCTGAAACAGGACTGATCTTCCTAAAGGATGCGCAGTCCTTCCTATAGAAAAAAAAGCGAAACTCTTAAAGCGGAATTGAATGCAGCTATATGTGTTGAGCTACATGCTATCAAAGATTCAATGGGGATAGATTACAATCTGGGATCTATAAAAGTCCCAGATCTGAAAAGTCTGGAAGAATACTTCGTCCAAATTCTTTTATCTACGGCATCGCCAAAATGTGTGGCCTCCTCCGGAAGTACAGTTTTCTTTCGTTCCGAGCTTTTGTCTTTCTCATACCTTCCTTCCTTCTCAACCACTCTGGTGTTATTCATTGAGATAAGGGTGAACTTGCAATTCTTACCGTTAAATATAACCTTTGGATATAACGGATTTGACCCCTTCAGGATGTTGGACCATAACAGGTATTTTTCATGCTGCGGAGGTTCCTGACCTTTGTGCACCCGGGGGAAAACATTCCAGCCGTTTTTCTGGAAACGCTCTATTGCCTGCTCATTATATGGCTTACTCCTTTTTGCATTAGGCTGCCGGCTGTCTCCATACCGATCCCGGTAATAAAACATTTCTTTGCACGCGTGATGCTCGTAGTACTCACATACTTTATCCACAACATCATCGATCACCACCCCTTCAGAATCATCAGGCTTACTGTAAAACTCATTGATTACGCAATCCACCGGCTCAACAATCTTGGTAGCAAAATTATAATTGCGCTCCTGGCCAACACTGAAAAGACAGATATGGGCACCCCAATCAGGAACAATCTCCAGGGGTTTGTTCGGATCACAATCCAGGTCGAACCGGCTATCATGTTTCTCGAGCTTATTAAAATCCCAGTTTGTATTCTCGGCATAATCCCGGATAAAAGAATCATTAGAAGCATCATAATAGACATGGCGCTGGCTGTCGATATGATAATAACAGTCCTCTACCCTGTCGATGATCCAGTTCATGATCTCAATAAGAAAGGTAAGCAGGGTTTGTTTTTTATATTCCCGGGCAATGTATGACATTCCCAGGTTAGTGATATTGTCAAAGGCATTAGCCAGGGTAAACAGTATACCATCTTTTGACACGAATGGAGTGATCTGCTTCTTGAGGCGGACCACTTCATTCCAGATGTCTTTAAAAAGGGCGGGCTTTTTATCCAGGTAAGCAGTAATCAGCTCCAGCTGGAGCTTTACAACACGGTTCCAGATATCAAACAGCATGATACCGGCTTCCTCCTCATAATACTTACCATAATCCAATAGCCACTTCTGTTCCTGAAGGAATGGCATGGAAGAAACATAACGGAAACCGTGATGTTGCCGGATAGGTTTGGGCGATTTGAAACCAAAATATTCTTCATTCCCCCGGGATGTCGGGGATACCTCCTGATCATACTGGGTTTTATCAATGGTTAGAGCTTCATCCACTATTTCCCTGTCCAGGTTGGGACCACGAGCAGAACCGGAACGATCCTGAGAAAGCATGAGATACCCGTTCCCATTCCGGAAACTGATAAAATTGTCATATTTCAGAATCCTCTCATAAGGCGAAAGCCCCCACCCTTTCGGGGGTTTGCGCCCGATAAGATAATCCTTGTCCTTTTCATATCCGAGCGATTCCAGGAATTTAAAAGTAGATGGCAGCGTTCGTGTTAACAGCTGCCCATAAGTCTGCCCGGTGATACCGGTAACGGCCCTGGGCATATTCCGGTTTATCTGGTTAATTTCCCAGCCAACAATAAAAGATTTACCGGTACCACGTCCCCAGATATCAACTTCCGAAACCGGATTATTGATAACGGAGATCTGCTGGGGGTTATTGAGGGAAATTAATTCATTGATCATGTCCTGAACAATTCTTCAGCTTCAGCTTCAGTTATCTCTTTGCCACCAAACAAAGCACGGTTAAGTTCCTGAAGGGTCCCGGCAGGTAATTTCTCCAGGTTATTCATGTCTATCTTGACCGAGGTATTGTTATTCTGCACCAAGATGTAGAATGAATGCTTTTCAGTCCTGCGGGGATCCTCCAGTTCGGCTGGCCGTTCGCCCAGAATCTTTATAAGATTTGCATGCTCCATCGCGATAACCCGGTAAGCCTGCGGCGTGGCATTATTCCTGCAGCGCTCAATATTTCTGACAATATCGTTAATGGTCCAGGTTTGCCAGAAATCATAATCGAACGTATGGATGGTATTGAACAGGCGCATGGCCAGACGAAGATCTTCATAAGCCTGGGAGCGCGAAAGCTCGGGGAACTTCACCTGGTGAATTGCGACAGCCTGTTTTTGGATAGGATTTTTATCCAGGACTTTTGCAATGGAAATTACCCTATCCAGTATCTCCTGCTGCTCTGGATTCAGTGGGGAATTATCCGGCTCCAGAATATGTGCCTTTATCAACTCAAACCGGGTATCTTCAAGGGCCTTTCTACTCATATTTTGACCGATTATGCCAGTCTCGCATCATCTGCTGTGCCGGTGTGGAACCATGAAGGGCTGCCTGCTGGATGGCTTTTCGAAGATCAACCTCACTGTTCAATCTGCCTTTAGTGTATCTTCTGAAAGCTTCACTGGATTGTGCCCTCAGTTGAGTTATAAACTCTTCTGGATCTACCTCAATATTAATGGCAATTTCTTCGGGAGTGAAGAATAAGGATGCCATACTTTCAATTTCCTTAAGTTGATCCTCTGTCAAATTCATCCGAAAGTGTTTTATAGTCAAAATCAAAAATTGCAGGATCAGTATAGATCACACCTCGTTCAAGTTTTGGATTATCGGTAGCGTTCTGACTGGTAATAACACTGATCTTCCAGGTTTCATTCCAGAGCAGTGCTACTTTGGCATGTACCGATGTACATCGATAATCGAAGGATCCGGCTAGCATCTGAAATGGTTTCGGACTCATCACTTTAACACGATTATCTACCAGCACTTTAATTTCCCTGATCAGTCCTGAAGCCTTTCTTGCATTAAGGGATTCGATGCTCTTTTGACTGAAACTGTATGAAGTCATAAATAAACTGGCCGGACCCGTTTGCTTTAACAGGTAAAGAATGAGCTTAACCAGGTTAAAGTTTGCCCAACTGTAGAAATGGATATTTCTATCCGGATCCAACACTCCAATAGATTTGGTAAGCAAAACATCCGGATCCGCCAGCAACCTGACGGATCCGGTATTTCTTTTTAAGATCACCGGTTGATCCGGATAAATCAAACCCTCGGGTACCGGTTTTTCAAATGCTTCACTCGTTTTGATTATCAAGGCTCAAAATTTTATAATCGATTTCTTCAATTTGAGCTATTCTATCCTTGATTCTGAACTCTAACTTCTGACGTTTTGGTCCAGCCGGCATTGGATTTGGCTTATCCCCCTTTTTTGCATCCTGAAATTCCAGCATATTCTGGTCTTTCGTATTTGCAGATTGAAGGTTTTTTTTCAACTTCTTAAGCTCTGCAGGATCAGAAGGCAGTAAGCTGGCTCCTGGATCATCGGCCGGCGGTTCCGGAAAAAGGATTTTCATATCAGGCAACTTACCTTCGGTGTAAAAGGATTCTTTTGCAGCGAACATAAGATCAATACGCGGCGAAAGTTGTGCAATGGAATCCGACAAATTTTTACGCTTTTTGACTGTTTCCTGGCTGTTATCTTCAGGCAACTCTGTCATTTGTTCGTGGAGTTGAGCTCTTAATTTAAAGAGGTCTGAGTGCTCTTTAATTACCCGCTGAACATTATCCGGTAGAGCTTTTGCTTCCACAGTTTCTGGTTTGTGTTCTGCAGTCATTCCAGGATTGTCCGAATTAGAAATTCCGGTATTCTCTCCATCCGATTGTTCAGACGACGATAAAAGCGATTCCTTCATTTCCTGAAATTCATGCATTGAGAAACCACCTGCTTTACAGAGTTCATAAAGAAGTTTACCGGCATATCTCTTTTCACTGCCTGCCATTATCCTGGGAAGCTGTTTGTTTTTCCCGATCACAGTCAAAAGTTTAAGCCCATGATCGAAATTGCAACCTTCCCGAATCCATTCTTGTACCTTATTTTTCATTGGATATGGTTTTAACGAAAAAGCCCTGGTTAACAGGGCTAAAATTATGATTCTGATTTCGGGGCCAACCTTTTTGCGCCCTCCGTGGTCAGCTCCAGGTAGGGAAACCCGGAAAAATAGAGTTCTTTTAAGACCGGCAGTGGAATCTTCTCTCTGAAGTCCAGCAGACCAAACTTTTTAGTCACTATTTTCCCAGGTTCGACACCTTTCAGTTTAAAATACTTGTGGACGGTCACGGTATTGTTGCGATGGTCAACGGGATGCTACCCTCATATAGATAGAGGTTGGCTGTTTTGTACGTGAACTCCATAGAAGCTCCGCGCCTTCCAGCTGTCTCTTTTGAGGTACCGATACCATCAGGAGAACCCGAATAGGTAGCAGGACGCAGTGCATCACCCATCAGGTACATATTACCATTGTTGTCCGGGACAATGAAAACAAGGTTTTCGTTCTTTGCAGCATTCATAAAGCCCAGAACTTTGGAAGAGAGTCCTGGATGGAAGAATGAAAGCCTTGAAACAAACGACTTTCCATCGGATTCACCGACCGGTTCAATTTTAAATTCTCCGGTGTCGTCTGTTAGGTACATTTCAAACATGCGCTTTCCTTCCTTCATCGTCAGATCGCCAGTAAGAACGGCTTGCTCGTCGATATTGAGGGGAGCTGCCGGTTTCGTCGGCCAGGTCGCCACATCGGCATGATAGCCGAAATACACTTTTTGTGGTAGACCTCCCATGTTCTCACCATCGGGTAGGTCTTTAAGAATATCAGTAAAATCCACTTTACTTGAGATTAAAGGTTTGTAAATTAAGCCCACTTGTCAGGGAGGGCTGTTGACGAAAATATGGTTTAACCTCCCTGGACTTCCTTCTGAAGGTTAGTCCACACTGCTGCGTTCATCCCAAAGCCAATACCTTCCCACCAGTCGCAGTAGAAGCTCACATTCCTGCGATACTCTTCAATTTTGATATTGGTTTTGTTCTTGGATTTCTTAGTCAGATGAAGCAGATTGTTCTTCGGAGTTGCAAAAATGGTGTCAGTCCCGGAGATGGAAGGCAGGGCCTTTACCTGCTGGGGAGTGAAGTCGATTTCAGCATTGATATCACGGCTCGACTTGTAGTCGTAGTATCCATTTGCTCGCTTATCGCGGAAGTACGCTTTGTACCAGCGTGGAGAAAGGCAGACATCCATTTTAACATGCTGATAAACTTCAGCAATTCCATCCACAAACAATTCAACCTGGTCGAAGATGGTATCAGCACTGAGCGCACCGATGTTGATGGAGTTGATGGTTTCAGCTTCAACACCAGCCTGAAGCTGATGAATAAGGCCGTTCATAGATTTACCGGTATCACCGGGGGTTCCGGGGGTCGGATCCTGGTAAACACCCTTACCGTATTCTTCAAGTTCCATATCGGAATTGATCTTGGCCAGGTAACCCTGATCAGGATGCTCGATAAGGTACTTGATAAGAGGCCATTCAGCACGGCTGACGGCTTCTGAGGCAAGGAACCCGAGCCAGCTGGCTTCAACATCATCAGGCCAGATATCTTCATCCACTTTAAAGTGGAATAGCTTCAGCTCGTTGGGGGTGAATGCTGTTGCATGCTTTGGGGTCCAACCCTTCTGGAATGACTGAACGATTTTCTGTATAGTAAGCTGGGCCAGCTTATAAATAGTATCATCAGTCTTGATGGGAGTACAGATCCCGGGGGTTACCAACCCCTGGGTAAGCATTCCCAGGATACGGTTCTTGTTCTGGGCACTTTTCTCATAATATGCCCCGAACGCGGTTACAATTTCACTTACGTCCATTTCTGCGGATTTAAAGATTAGTCAATATCCTGCATGTGGGGCAGGCTGTTTAGGGTATCCCAGTCGACACCGTCGTCCTTCGGATCATTATCCTTTTTTCCCTGAATGCCGGCAGGCTTGCTGCCAGGTTTCGAGGCCAGGAGGGTTTTGATTGCGGCTACTTTATTCTCGATTGTGTCTGCTTTACTCACAGACTCATCGATGGAATCCAATGCAGTTGTCGCATTGGTAAGGGAGGTTTCAGCAGTAGTCCTGGCAGTTTCGGCCCGGGCATGTGCAGCAAGATCCTGATCGATGGCTGAAAGCTGATCTTCATTAAGGTAAACACCTTCTGCTGAAGCTTCCAGCTTATCCACTTTCAGAACCTTGTTCAGGTTCAGGAATTGCTTCTTCATTGAATTTTCGGAATTATGTTTGGGTTTGAAAAATTCAGCAAGGCGGCCAGACAGACGATTGAAGAGGGATTCTTCATCGATTCTGATTTCCCCGGTTTGAGCCGGCACCGGGAGACCATTGGCATGCAACATGGCAACAATGGAGAGATCCTCAGCGAAGTTGACGACTTTTGACGGCGCGTAAACTTCATCGATGAAGCCCCAGCCCTTGGCTTCATCAGCGGTAAGCCAGGTTTCCTTTTTCATGAGGTCCAGGATATCTTTGACCCCTTTGCCGGATTTGGTTGCATACATTTTCGCAACCAACAGGGTTACTTTCGCAACTTCGTTTTTCTCCTTCTCGAGTTTGGCAATGAGTTCATCGATATCATCTTCATTCAGTGTGCCCCATTCATCGATCCAGATCATGGCTTTATGGATCAGGTACATTGAATTCTGACTCATGCGGGTAGATTTTGCACCCAGGGCAATAATAGTTGCAGAGCTGGCAACCATACCGGTGAGGATAGCGGTTACATTACCATGGGAAGCAAGGCGGTCATGCATTGAGATTGCATGATCTACAGAACCTCCGAGGCTCGAGATCTGAACCTCAATTTCATCGTTATCGGCACCATTGAGCATATAATTGAGCCACTGTTTTGAGTAGCCATATTGCCCGATGCTGCCATCAATAATTAAAATTTTCTTCGCCATTGCAATATTTTTCTGCAATGATACTGCCCGTCAGCTGTCGTTAAAAAGGACAAAAAGGAGATAGAAAATCAGGTTATTCCGTTGAAAACGGCAATTTGACAGCCTTTTGGGGAGTTAAAACAGCACCGGAAAATGAGAAAGTGTAACCATGTTGGCCGGCAGGATCCGGAGAGGTTGAGTACTCATAACCGAATTTAAGGGCATGGTTCAGATCCCCTGTTCGCGTGTATTGGCCATCTGCATTCCGGAGTACAACAACAAACCGGAACCGGAGCATCAGATCCAGAATGGTATCATTATCAGAAGACCTTCCTGGAATAAAGCCTGAAATAACAGGCTTGTAAGCGTTGCCAGGTTGAGAGTATTCCGAGGGTGACTGCAGCTTTAAGCTCTCCCTGGCACAGATAAGTTCAAACACGAATTCAGGATCCCGGAGGGTGATCTGTGAACCCGATATTCCGGCAATGTTTGACTGTGGGACCGCCAGAACCTCAAGGTGACCACTTAGCTGATCAGATTGCTTGTTTACGCTTTTCATAGTTCTTTTTGAATTGCGGGCAAATTGTCCCCAATTCCGACAAATTGTCCAAAAAAATACTTTCTGTTTTTTCTATTAAATGAGCGGCAAAAGATGTTGCCGGAAAACTCCCGTGTCGGTCGAAGTCCTTCCGGATGGAATCATAACTCCAGGTGTCTTCAGGATAATTGAAATTTTCCTGAAACAGCAGGATGGCATCTTTCAGGTTCATGAACGAAACATACAGGGAAACCATGTTCCGCATAAAGAATTTTGCCCGGTTCTCCAGCTCGCGGTTGAATGAAATAGAATCTGTCCTGGTGAGCTCCCAGCCATACCGGTAAAAATCATCAGAGGAAATCAATATCCTGGACTCGCAGGAATACTTTGCCAGTTTTAACTTGGCATAGTTTACATGGCGCCGGCGCGATGGTTTTCTCAGGCACCGGCGAAGGTAATTCTGGAGGCGTGGATCTGCAGAGATATCTGCCGGGTTACCATAGTTCTGGGTCAGAAACTGATGTACGTAAGGTTTAGTAGGGAGCAACAAAGTGAACATTCGTAAATATAAAATCACTTTGCAGATTCTGTCAAGTTTTGACAGACTGAAGGATTAACATGTTAACTCAAAAAACACACCCCTGTTAAAAGTCCTGAAAACAGGCAAAAATTTGTAATTCACCCTTAAATATGGTTCTATATATTTGATATTAAATTCATTACAAATTACAATCCGATTTGTAAGGCATTTCTATTGCTCTGATTATCAAGCCTTACAAAATTACAGAAGTTTGTAAGGTTCAAATTTTAAGCTTCTTTAGCAGGTAAGTAAAATTACAAACCCGGAAAAATTACAAATTGCCGGAAATTTTGTAATAAATTTGTAATTCTATAACTTTGTGTTTTCCAATTAGATTATCATTATTATTACAAATTACAGAAATAAAATACTTTTGGGGGTTGGGGGGGTGGTTTTGCAAATATGCAAATGGATTGAATTGGAAAACAGGTAAATATATGGTGTTCGCTGCGCTCACAAGTGTGCGGCTGACGCCGCGGCATAACGAGAACTAATAAATTAATTGCTGGATGGCCAAAAACATCACCGACCCATTGCAATATGTCCGGGGATTGGCTAGTGAGTAATTTTACACAAGTTTATGCGTTTATTTACTAGTTGTAGCCAATTGTAGGAAGACACAACAAACGATTATAAACAAGAAGACAATTTGAACTGGTTTAATAAAATAAAAGAGTTGACAAGTAAGCACGACAAATCACCCGAACTGAAAAAAGGAGATATAAAGCAAATTCTCATTCAGACAGCAGGTGAAGTTTTGCCTGATTTTGAATTTTTAGCGTATAAAAACAGTTGCTACTTATTTCAAAGACTAAGACAGGTAAACAATTTGACCGTTTATGAAGTGCTTCATATAATCTTCACTCTTAAAGACAAAAATTTTGCCTGCTCAATTGCTTCAAGACTAAATCCAGAATACATTTTTTCAAACCAATACAACATTGGACTCTTAAATCCACACAAAGACTTAAAAGTATTGAGACATAATTCAGGTGCATTAAATATTCAAGACGCTTACTATTTTCATAACGGACAAGTTGAAACAACAACAAATACAGTTAAGGAAATATTTGGAGATTACAAAAAATACGGACAACCATTCCTTGACAAACAACTTGAACGATTAAAATCAAACCATATTATTAAAAGCGGCTTGAGTTACATAGACATTTTACAAACTGACAAACAAAAACTTAAAAACGAAATAACCGAAGAACTTAACAAAGGTGGACTTTTATTATCGAGTATTAAACATCCTATCTACATTGACCTTAAAGAAAAATTGCAATCAGTAAACGAACAAAGTAAGGAAGACAGACAGTTAATACCGAAAACAACACACGAGTTATTAGAAATATATTGGACGAAATGAAAAGAACAACTGGCTACAATCGAGTAGACGGCCGGTGAGCCATAAGCCCACCGGTGCGCCTCTCACACCACCGTACGTACGGGTCGCGTATACGGCGGTTCAAACACCATCATC
>JALHHH010000129.1 GCA_022837485.1 Bacteroidales bacterium | reverse complement strand
GGTCGGGGCCAGTGCCCACTTCCACGCCCCCGTCATTGTGCCATACAATGCCAAAAGGAATAACTGCCCCAAACACCATACCCGTGATGGAACCATCTGCCTGGTTGCAGTTTGAATTGTTAAACTGGGCGTTGGTAATATCTGCCGTGGCAGGCGGGTAACTGCCCACCTGTATGGTATCGTAACCGTTGCAGCCATGCTGCCGCACCCGCACAAAGTAGGTGCCGGTATCCGTTACCGCCAGGGTCTGACTGCCGGGGGTAAAGTTACCGTTCCAGTTGTAGGTATCGCCCGGCCCGGCATCAAGCATAAGTGCAATGGTTGCGCCGGGGCAAAACAGGGTATCGCTGCCCAATTGTGGCGTGGGCAGTGGGTAAATTACCACCGTATCCTTTACCGTTTTGTGCAGCAGGCCCGAATACACCGTAAGCTCCGGGTAGTAAGTACCCGGCCCTGAAAAGGTATATGCAGGGCTAAGCAGGGTGGAGGTATCGTTGGGCATATTGCCAAAATCCTTAAACTTCCAATACACCGAATCTATGCCGTTGGTGTTGGCAATGTTAAACTGTGTGGGCTGCCCGGCGCAGTGCTGGGTGGTGGCATACTCCGGGTCGTTGAGGTAGGATTGGATAAAGGAAGGGAGGCCAACCGAACAGAACCCGCTCCCCAGAAACACCCCCTGAGGATCATAATTGCAAGCTATGCCTGCTTCGTTGGGGTTATTGATTACACCAAGATAATAACCTGAATGAGCACAATATATTTTACCATCTGGCCCCAACTGAAGTGCACCCATTGCTGTACCAATGGTAAACATTGAGTTTAAAATGTCCTGGGAACTGCCTGCATTAAGATCTAATTGTATAAAATGTGAAATACCACCACTAATATATAGTTTGTTGTTATCAGGGGAGAATTCTACACCAAATGATGACATTGGAATTGAAAGATAGAAATTCTCACTGATCACTCCTGTTGCATTGTTAAAACTTAGCAAATTAAATATACCTCCGGTACCGATTTGAACGCCTGCGCCAATCAATTGTCCATCCGGAGAAATCTTCATATAGCCTGAATTTGATGTGAAAATGCCCCCTGCATTGCTTACCACGGGTTGGGTGTGCAGGCTGTCTGCCGTTACAAGGAACGAATAATAATTGCTGGTGCCAAGGCCATGGGCAACAACCCACACATCTTCGGTATTGGCATGGTGCACAGCACTTAAATGTTCAGACATATGGCTACCTAACCTTATATTTTTTAGTGAAGGAACAACACCGCCAAGGCCATTGTCAAGAGCCATATCAATAACAGAATATTGAAAAAAATATTGCCAGGATGCAGTTTCCCATGCATAATTAAAAAAGTAATAGTAGTTTTGATTGCCAGGGTCTTTTACAATCATGGCACCCTGGGTTGTTTTGTACCCCAAATTGTCGCCGTTCTGCATCACAACATGGTTTTGGTTCCATATTTTTACCCCATCAGTATAGAAAAGTAAGTTGCCGTTTGCATCCGAAATACAAGCAGAACCTGCATTGGGGCCGGTAAAAAGATAGGTCTGACCGTTAAGAAGCACTGAAGGTGGACTGCCTGTGTTAAAATCAATACCCGCATGTACTCCAAAATACCAAATATTGGCTTCTTTACCCTGAGAAAAAGAGATAAATGGAGAAAGAGCACAAAATAAACTGGTTAGCATACAAAGCAATACACGGGAAGGTATAATATATCTAGCACAAGTAAAAAAAAATTTAATGTAGGCTTTCATGTGTTTGGCTAACTTAAACGTAAATATGATCGTAAAGATAGGTTATTTTCATTTGATTTGGCGAAAATTAATAAATATTTAATGTAAGAAAAAGCTTACTGGGTAGTTAAGTAGGTATTTTTAATGTAAATTAAATATCTGTATAATATTTAATGTTAATTATTTATTACATTTGAACTGTTTAAATATTACAGAAAGGAGGTGTAATTATTTGATAAGGCGAGCTTTTAATTTCTTTTTTTAAAGTGTTAACCAAAAAAATCTCAAGCCATGAAAAAACTATTGACAACCGCAATCGCTGCATTGTTAGTAATTGCAGGATTTGCACAAAGATTTGAACAATCTACTTTCACAACTTCCACCCAATTCAAAAAACACTATTCCCACAATATCGAAGGCGGTTTTGTAGATGGACAGCCACGTGAATTTATTGTAGGGAATCTTACCGATTGGGGCACAAATAACTATTCGGCATCTGGGCATCCCGTGATCGGAAACTTGATCCAAAATGGGAAAGTTGTACAATTAGTAAATGTACAAGACAAAATCCAGTTGACAGATTTCACCGTTTTCCCTTCAACAGAGAATGAGTATGCCGCAGGTACCGGTATTTATTATCCGAATGGAACATCGGATATGGGCTATCCTTTTCTTGGTATATACAGCCGAAGCGATATGAACCTGATTTCGTTGGTTTATTACGATATATCCTATCCCGGGAGTGATGTTCAGCGCAATTCGGCCGGTTTAAGGATTAAATACTCGGAGAAAGCTGAGGCTTTTTATATTTCAGGCCTTATGTCAGACAGGCTTTTTACCGACCTCAACCTAAGCGATCTGCTT
>JALHHH010000068.1 GCA_022837485.1 Bacteroidales bacterium | reverse complement strand
TTGAGTGTGCGGGAAACAACCTCCCAGTCGTATTCGTTATATCCTACACTGTCGATGCCATGGCGTCTCCTCCAGTCGTTTCGTTCAAGCGGAGCAATTTTGTAATAGTTATCCATGTGCAGCAGTTTTAACCCGATTCCTTCCTTCTTCAGCAGCCGGCCGAGCATGTGCGCAACCTCGCACTTCCCGGTTTCCACTTCTCCTGAAATAGTAATGATGTATTTGGGTGTAAGCTCCTGAATCACCCGGTCGAGGATGGTACGGGCGGCCCCCTCATGCTTTTTATTCAGCAACAAAATATCATTCAGCATTTTGTTATATATTGGAATTATGTTGATTAAGTGAATTCACTTAAAGTTTAACATTAAGAACATCGCCCTGTGCTACATGGTACGTTTTGCCGTTAATTTCCAGCAATGCTGGCGAGGCTCCTGTTTTTACACCTTTTATTTCGATTGAATTGTTTTTAATCTTGACATTCAATCTGTTGTACTTAAATGTAAAGCCAAATGCAATGGATTTCCAGCCTTCCGGAAGGCTGGGGTTTATTCGTATCGTTTCCTCCCTGAGGTTAAGTCCGGCATATGCCTGCAAAGCGATGATAACGGTTCCTGCCATCACGCCCAGATGAATTCCTTCGGCGGTGGTCCCTCCCTGAATGTCATCGTAATCGCTTGAAAGTGCATCCTGGTATAGTTCCCGGCTCAGACTGCGCTCACCTATCATATTGGCAAGCCGGGCATGCACCACCCTGCTCAGCGTGGAACCGTGTGAGGTTCGTGCCAGATAATAATCGAGGTTCTTCTTCAGATAATCCGCACTCATTCGATAACCCAGTTCCTCCAGAATGGTTCTGACTTCCGCCTCATCCAGATTGTAGAACGTCATCAGGGTGTCGGCCTGCTTTGCTACTTTATATTCGTCGGCCGATTTGCCCTCGGCTTTCAGAATGCGGTCGAGGCGATAGATATTACCGTATTTGCTGCGGTAATATTCCCAGTCAAGCTCTTTCAGATCAAAATAACCGTCGTATTGAGATATTATGCCTTCCGGAGATATCACCAGGTTCAGTTTTCCCGAAATTATTTTCCAGTCTTCGAGTTCGCCATCGCTGAGTCCAAGCTTCTCCCGTATATTCTTTTCTTTGGTTCCCGAAAGTTCAAGGATCCGGAAAGCTTTATCTATGGCCCATACAACCATCAGATTGGTGTATGCATTATCGCGCAGGCCTCCTTCGGTTGAACCGTGATACTGTTCGTGAAACTCATCGGGCCCCATCACTCCGGCTATGGAATACCGGCCGGTTGAGGGATTCAGCTTTGCTTTGGCCATCCAGAAACGGCAGATATCCAGAAACATCTCAGCACCAAAGTTTTCAAGAAACTCCCGATCGCCCGTTGTATGGTAATATTCCCAGATATTGTAAGCAATTGCGAGTGACACATGGCGCTGCAGCGAGCTGTAATCATCGCCCCATTCACCCGAAAGGGGATTAAGATGTAAAACCTGCGTTTCTTCCCTTCCGTCGCTGCCGCTCTGCCAAGGGAACATTGCTCCTTTGTAACCGTGCGCATGGGCATAATCACGGGCAGCAGGCAGGCGGCGATAGCGGTACATCAGGCTGGCCTTAGCCGTTTCCGGGAAGTGTATGTTATAAAAAGGAAGAATAAACAGCTCATCCCAGAAAATATGTCCGCGATAGGCTTCACCATGGAGTCCCCTGGCCGTGAAGCTGGCATCTATCGTCCGGTTATGGGGTGAAGCAGATACCATCATGTGATACAGGTGAAGGCGCAACAACTTCTGATCCATGCGATTGCCCTCAACAACCACATCAATTTTATCCCAAATCCTCTGCCAGGCTTCCCGGCTGTTACCGGCTACGGTTTCGAAGCCTGGATTTACAGCTACTGCCTTTCTGGCTTCCGCAAGGGGATCGGCAACATCGTCGGGCTTTGAGGTATAAATGGCAACGAACTTATCGAGAGTTAAAGACTTACCTTCCTTAACTTCGGCCTGATACTGAACAAAGGCCCAGCTCCCGCCCTTCCCGGCCAGGGGAACAGCCTGCTGAGGCTTCCCGTCGAGGAAAATCAAATGATGCGCAGCTTCGGCAATTTGCACGGCCGACTGAACCGTTTGCACGCAAACCCACACGATATTGCCGGCGGAACCTTCCGTCACCCCTTGCAAATGCTTCTGGTTCAGTTGCTTGTAGCGTTCTACGTTGTCGTTGATGACGTTTCCGTCAATACCGGATTTAATGGTAATCAACCCGCTGTAATTCACCGGGGTAATGCTGTATTGCAATGAAGCCAGATGAGGATCGGCCATGCTTGCAATCCGCCTGGATTCAATTCGTGTATATCGGTTTTGCTCATCCTTCACCAGCAGTTTACGCTCAAAAATTCCTGCCCGGAAATCCAGATGTTTGTAAAATTCCGTAAACTCAGCCTTGCTGAAGTCGAACCAATCGNTCCGATGCGGAAGGTAACGGGGAGCCAGTTGGGAACATTCACAAAGTCTTCATTCTCAATCATCCTGTCCCCGACTTTGGAGGTGAGCCGGTTGTACAATCCGGCAATATAAGTTCCGGGATTGTTCACCGGGTTGGAAACGGTCTCCTCCATCGCACCTCGGGTACCGAAATATCCGTTTCCGACGGCCAGCAGAGCTTCACGGGTGCGTTCTTTTTTAGGTTCGTAAGCGTGGTAGGTAATCGACCATTTTTCATCTTCAAGATTAGCAGCAAACCAGACGTTGATGCGGTCAATGTCGACCGATTCAAGGTCTTCCACAACGAAATCGGCGCCGTTACGCATCAGTTCGGCTGTGTTTTCCTCGCGTGCAATGCCAATTACGAGGCCGAAACCGCCTTTGTGTCCTGCCTGTACCCCCGAAACGGCATCTTCCACTACAACGCTTCGGTCGTACGATACTCCAAGGTTTGCGGCAGCCGTTGTGAAGATATCGGGTTCGGGTTTGCCTTTGAGCCCCAGCTCTGCGGATACAACACCATCGACTCGGGTTTCAAAAAGGGAAAGCAAGCCGGCGGCTTCGAGTACCGGGGCGCAATTCTTGCTGGATGATGCAACACCTACCCTTATTCCGGCGTTTTTAAGTTCATGGATAAGCCTGACCGAACTTTCGTAAACGCCGACACCATCGCGCTTCAAAATTTCGTTAAAAGCAAAATCCTTGCGATTTCCCAGACCGCAAACGGTTTCCATATCGTGTGTATCGGATGGGTCGCCGAAAGGTATGCTGATTCCCCTGGATGCCAGAAAATCCTGAACCCCCTTGTATCGCGGCTTTCCATCGACGAATGGCAGATAATCCCCGGCATGGGTAAACTCCCGGAAAGGCTCGCCGTGCTGCACCTGACGCTGCATCAGGTAATCGTCGAACATCTTTTTCCAGGCCGAGCTGTGAACGAGAGCTGTTTTGGTAATAACTCCGTCAAGATCAAAGATAACGGCATCAAAGAGGTGTTTATTCATAAATCATTGATTATGTGGACCTTCAACTACTTAGTAAAACCCTGCAAAGATAAGAATTAACCGCATTGAGCCGTCGGAATCAGGATTAATATGCCGAGCATATCCGTGAATATTGTCAATGCTGAAGTTGCACTCTCAAACAAAGATTTTGGAGTATATAAAAACTACCAGGTATTAGTGACCGGATGCCGGTTTACCGGAAAATGAAAAAGGCCTGCCGGAAAATCCGGCAGGCCAGCCAATTAATCCCAAAAACACAACAAATTATGGAACTAAAACTGCGTCAATTACATGAATTACACCATTCGAACCCTGGACGTCAACGGCTACCACGTTGGCGTTTCCGTTGATATTGACGCCCATGGAACTAACGGTTACGTTCAGGTTACTTCCATCCTTCAGGGTGGGGACGCTGCCACTGGATACCTGTCCCGAGCGAACGTTGCCGGAAACTACATGGTACAGAAGAATGGGAGTAAGTTGCTCTGCGGTAAGTGCATCGATTCCGGAAACACCCAGTGCTGCAAAGAGCGCATTGAAGGCAGCATTGGTCGGAGCAAAAACCGTGAACGGACCATTGCCGCTGAGGGCATCTGCCAGTCCGGCTTTAACAACTGCCTGAACCAGAATGCTGAAGTTTGGATTGTTGATGGCATGATTGACAACACCTGCAGGAAGAATCACCTTATCGATTGCGTGTATCACACCGTTGGAGGCCATAACATCGGCAATAATTACGTTGCTTCCGTCCACTTTTACGCCGCTGCCCTTCTCCACGTAAACCTGTACTCCTGCCTGAGCCGGATCGGTCGCGTTGAGGGTTGTAACGTAACCCGTTGATATTTCAGATGATTTTACGGATCCTGCAACAACATGGTTAAGAAGAATCGGGGTAAGTGTAGCTGCGTCAAGGTCAGAAATGCCGCCAACACCAAGCTGTGCAAAGAGTGCATTGAAGGCATCGTTGGTCGGGGCAAATACGGTGAAAGGGCCATCACCCTGAAGTGCATCGGCCAGATTGGCTTTGGTAACGGCTTCCACCAGAATGGAAAAACGATCGTCGGAAACAGCAACCTCAACGATGTTTTTCGGCATATCGGCCGGAGGATTATCCTCTTCTTTTGAACAGGCTGCAAATAATGTAGTGGCCGCAATGGCTAAAACCGCGAAGCGGAATTTGAAGAAGTTTGTTTTCATGGTCTTAAATTTGTTTAATGTTTTGGTTAATTTGTTAAACATTAAATAAACCCTCACAATGCATTTTTGTTTAATATTTAGTTGCCTTTTTTAAACAATATAAATTCGAAAATTTTTTAAAGTACTGTTTATAAATACATTAAGACTATAAAATAGCTTATCCGATTAATGATTTTTAACACATATTTAACAATCTGCACATTTCCTTAATGCCTTCGCACCAGAAAAAAAATGGCAAGCGGGATCGAACCAAATGGTCGTATTTCCTAAAACAAAGACAAAAGCCGGGCTGCAGAATACACTACCTTTGCAGTACCATTTGGTTTTATCGCCTTAATTATGAAACGTTTCACATTCCTATACATCATCGCCATACTCCTGTGCCCGGGCTCGGTTTTGCTCGGTCAGCCATCCTTTCCCGACGATGGGGAGGTTTACATCAAATCCATAGTACCGCGCATCGACGTGCTTATCCATCCCGACACCCTTAGCTGGATTTACGCCAACGTGGAATCGGATCGTGAGTTCAGGGCCGTTTTTGTATACGACAACGGTAACGTGCACGATACCATTCGCGACACCGGCTTCCGGCTCAGGGGCAACACCTCGCGGTTTTCAAAGAAAAAATCCTTTAAGATCTCTTTCAATACATTTATCTCCGGAAGGAAATATTACGGCGTTGAGAAGCTGAACCTGAACGGAGAACACAACGATCCCTCGGTCAGCCGTGCGGGCATATACTGGGACATTCTCAGGCAGTTTTCTCTTGCCGGCCCCCGGTACAATCACGTGCAGGTCTACATCAACGGCAATTACTACGGACTGTACATCAACGTGGAGCACATCGACGAGGAATTTGCTAAGACCTGGTTCGGCAACAACGACGGCAATCTATACAAATGCCTGTATCCCGCCGATCTCACATACCGCGGCGCCAATCCCGATCTCTACAAATTCGAATCCGGAGGCCGTCGCGTGTATGAGCTAAAAACCAATGAAGAAACCGACGATTACAGCGATCTGGCGCATTTTATCGATGTACTGAACAACACCCCCATTGCACAGCTCCCCTGCGTCCTTGAAAAAGTCTTCAACGTTCAGGATTACCTTAAAATAGCAGCTACGGATGTGCTAACGGGCAACTGGGACGGATACATATATAACAAAAACAACTTCTACCTTTATCGCAATGCTGCCAGCGGATTGTTTGAATATATTCCTTACGACGTTGACAACACCTTTGGAATCGACTGGTTTGGAATTGACTGGGCAATGCGCAACGTATATACCTGGGAGCACCCCACGGAGCCGCGTCCGCTTTTTGAGCGCCTGCTGCAGGTCCCGGATTACAAGGCACAATTCACCTATTATGTGAAACAGGCGATTCAGCAAATCACTTCCCGTCAGGACTTCCTCGATAATCTCTTTGTGATCCGCGAGCAACTGCGGCCTTACGTAATCAACGATCCATTTTATCCTCTCGACTACGGATACACGGTTGAATCGTTCAATCAGTCCTTTGAAACCGGCACGGGAGCCCATGTCCCGGTTGGATTGCTGCCATTTCTTGAAACGCGCAACAGCTCCGCTATTTCTCAGGCAATGAACACCAATACCCCTCCGATAATTAAGTATATCCGCCATAATACCCCACTACCCGGTCAGGAAATCATGATTCGCGCTTTCGCGGAAGACGAAGACCTCAGCTTCGTAAAACTGGAATACCGCATCAACGGCGGAAGCTGGCAGCAACAGACCATGACGGCTACCGGGGTGAACGCACAGCCCGCCAGCGATGGCGGAACGTATGAGGCAATCCTCAGTGGACTCGATGCCAGCACATTACTGGAATTCCGAATTATTGCAGTCGACAACAACCAGGTTACCGTTGCAAAACCCTGCGATCCGGTGCAGTACACCATTCCTTCGCCCAATCCGCACAAACTGTACATCAACGAATTTATGGCCAGCAACAGTTCTACCATTGCGGACGAATACGGTGAATACGACGACTGGATAGAAATCTACAATGGCAGTACCCAGGCGGTTTGGCTGGGCGATAAGTACCTGAGCGACAATTTGAACAACCCGGTTAAATGGGCATTTCCCGATACCACTATTGCCGCCGGAGGCTTTCTTCTGGTGTGGGCCGACGGTCAGCCTGTCCAGGGAAGCATGCATGCAACCTACAAACTCGACAAAGACAAGGAAGAGATCGGAATATTCGACAATGACGCATCGGGCTATGCGCTCATCGACGGCATCACCTATACCGGGCAAACGAACAACGTTTCTATGGGCAGGATAACCGATGGTGCAGCCGAATGGATACTCTTCACAAATCCTACTCCCGGCAGCACGAACGGCTCGCTTGGTATGGAAGAGGCGCTAAAGCTGCCATTCAACATTTATCCCAACCCTTCCGTTATAGGCAGCATATGCATCTCCAGAACCGGCCGGTATGCCGTTTACGATCTGTCGGGGCGTGAAGTAATCCCCGAAGCGCTGACCCGGGAAATTAACACAAGCCATCTGAAGCCAGGCCTTTATCTGCTAAGAGAATCCGGGGGAGGTGCAGCATGGCTCATCCTGCAATAAGAGGTATTATTAAAAAAAAAGCCTGAAGTCCGTATTGAGGCTTCAGGCTTTTAACTTATTGATCGTCAGATTAATCTCCGAAGCACATCCCGATTCCTCTGGCGGTTTTCATCAGTGCGGTATCGGGTTCAACCAGATTGGGCTGCTGAATGGCTTCCTCAAGGGTTACGGAAGTGATGTAGGGATGCCTGTATGAAACCATGCGTCCGAATTCTCCTGCAAGGACGAGCTCGAATGCCTTCACGCCATACTGAGTAGCCAGAACGCGGTCGTAGGCGATGGGAATGCCTCCTCGCTGCAGGTGGCCGAGAACGGTGGTACGTATGCTGTGTTCGCAGCCGGCAGCCTTTAATTCCTGCTCCAGCCGGAATCCTACCCCGCCCAGGCGTATGTTGGCATAGCCCACTTCCTGACTCTTTTCTGCAATCAGTCCGCCCTCTGTATTCCTGGCGCCTTCAGCCACAACAATATTCACAAAACCGCGTCCTCTTTCAAAACGTCTCTCCACGCATTCCATCACCTTATTTATGTCGTAGGGAAACTCCGGAAGAAGGCAGATTTCGGCGCCGCCGGCAACGGCAGCATTCAGGGCAATCCAGCCTGCGTTGCGGCCCATAACTTCCAGTATCTGCACCCTGTTGTGGCTGGCAGCAGTGGTTACAAGCTTATCCACCGCATCGGTGGCAATCTGAATCGCAGTCTGAAATCCGAAGGTTGCATCGGTAGCTGAAAGGTCATTATCAATGGTTTTGGGAACCCCGATGATATTCAGCCCTTTTTCGTAGAGTGCCTGCGAAATCCTCTGTGATCCGTCGCCACCAATATTTATAACCGCGTCGATGCCGAGATACTGTATTTTGCGTATCATCTCATCGGAGCGGTCAACGGCGATGTAGCTCCCGTCTTTCTGTTTCACGGGCCAGGCAAAAGGACCGCCCTTGTTCGTTGTCTGAATAATCGTACCTCCCTGGTAGTGAATACCCGAGACTTTCTTCTCATCCAGTACAACAAGTTCGGTTGGCTCCCTTAATATCCCATTGAATGCTTCTATACTTCCAACAACTTCCCAGTCTTTCTCCCGGGCGGCGCGCTTAACGATTGCGCGGATTACTGCATTCAGTCCCGGGCAATCGCCGCCACCTGTGAGTACCATTACTCTGTTCATGTAGATTACTTAGGTCTTTTGGTCTCTGTCTTAAAAAAAACGGTGCAAAGATACAAAAAATCCTGCGCCTGTGTTTGTCTGCTCCTGTTCGCAATAATCGAAGAAATCACGTGCTATCCCATGCATTTTTTATAATTTCGCTCCATATTTCAAGTTATGGAAAAGAATAAGAGAATAGCACTGGTTGCCCACGACAACCGCAAGCAGGATCTTATCGAATGGGTAGAATTCAATGCCCTAAAGCTTCGCGATCACAAGATTATCTGTACCGGAACAACCGGAAAGCTTATCGAGCATCAGCTTCGGGCTTCCCTCGGTCCGGGTGAATCCTTTGAAGTCACCAAGCTTAAATCGGGCCCCCTGGGCGGCGATCAGCAGCTTGGTGCGATGATCGTAAACGGCGAAATCGATCTGATGATTTTTTTCTGGGATCCCATGCAGCCCCAGCCGCACGATGTAGATGTAAAAGCTCTGCTCAGGATTACGGTTTTATACAACATCCCTACTGCCAGTAACCGTTCAACCGCCGATTTTATTATCTCCTCTCACCTCTTCCATGAGGAATACAGCCCTAAAATTAAAGATTACAGTACATATATCAACCGGGAAGTCAAAATGTAATGAAGCACAGCATTGCAGTTATTTTCGACATGGACGGCGTGCTTGCCGATAATTTTCGTTACCACCTGATGGCATGGGAGAAATTTTGTGCCCGTCATGGAAAAAGCATTACTGCCGATGATTTTCGCGAAAATGTGTTTGGCGGATCCAATACCGACCACCTGAACTACATTTTCAAAAAGAATCTGAGTCCCGCAAAAATTGAGGAATACTCGGCTGAAAAAGAGATGCTTTACCGTTATCTTTACCACGATAACGTTCAGCTGCTGCCGGGCTTGCGCGATTTCCTCGGATTACTGAAGGATGCAGGCATACCCATGGCTGTTGCCACATCGGCCGAACGGGCCAACGTGGATTTTATCGTTCAGGAGGCAGGTCTCGAAGGATATTTCAGTGCCGTTTCCGATGCCTCTATGGTGAAGCGCGGCAAACCCGACCCGGAGGTTTTTCTGAAAGCTGCCGGACTGCTGGGCATCGGGCCTGAAAATTGCCTTGTATTCGAAGACACCCTGAAGGGGATAGATGCCGCGCTTAAGGCAAAGATGAAAGTGGTTGGCGTTGCTACTACCCATCACCAGGCCGAACTGACCGAAGCGCATTGCGTCATTTCCGACTTTACGGAAATGGACTGCTCTGCCGTGGAACGAATTTTCAATCTTTAATAACCATACCCCCAATCTTTTATGAACTTCACCAAAAAAATCCTTACCGCAGCGCTGGCTGTCCTGTTTGTGCTGCCGGCGGGTGCCCAGAACAGGATCGGCTTTACCGAGTACGATCTCGACAATGGCCTGCACGTTATCCTGCATCAGGATAACACCACCCCCATCGTTGCCGTTACCATTTCCTACCACGTAGGATCGAAGAACGAGCATCCCGACCGCACCGGATTCACCCACTTTTTCGAGCATCTGATGTTCGAAGGAAGCGAATACATCGGACGCGGAGAATTCGACAAAATCGCCATGAATGCCGGTGCCAGCCTTAATGCAAACACCGGTTTCGACCGCACTTTCTACTATCTTCTGCTGCCTTCGAACCAGCTGGAACTCGGGCTGTGGATGGAATCGGAACGCATGCTTCACCTTCGCATCGACAGCACCGGCGTTGAAACCCAGCGCAGCGTCGTGAAGGAAGAACGCAAACAATCGTATGAGAACCGTCCGTACGGCCTTATCATGGAAAATACTTTCAAAATGGCTTTCAAAGAGCATCCATACCGGTGGACACCCATCGGCTCGGCCGAATCCATCAATAATGCCACCATGGAAGAATTCCTTGAATTTCATTCCATCTTTTATGTGCCAAACAATGCCACCCTCTCCATTGCGGGCGACATCAGTATAGAAGAAACCAAAAAGCTTGTAGCCAAATACTTTGCCGACATCCCGAAAGGAACGAAGGAGATCTACAGGCCTTCTGTAAAAGAACCGGCAAAAACCGCAGAAGTGCGCGATGTGATGTACGACGACGTTCAGCTGCCGGCTCTGGTACAGGCATATCATATACCTGCCATGGGCACTCCCGATTTCTATGCTCTGAACATGCTCACCACTCTGCTGAGCGATGGTGAAAGCTCACGCATGACCAAATCCATTGTCGACAAGCAGCAAAAAGCCCTTTTTGTGGCTGCAATGCCTTTTCCGCTTGAAGATCCGGGCTTGTTTATGATTATGGGCATTGCCAATGCCGGCATTTCCGTTGATGAGCTGGAAGCAGCCGTTGACAAGGAAATTGAACTGGCCCGTAACGGCGACATTTCCGACCGTGAATTTGAAAAAATCCGGAATAAAATAGAAAACGATTTTGTTTCGCGTAACTCAACCATGGCAGGTATCGCCGAAAGCCTCTCCGATTATCATATGTATTTCGGCGATGCAAACCTGATCAACACCGAAATCGACCGCTATCTGGCCGTAACCAAAGACGACATCGTACGGGTTGCCAGACAATATCTTACCAGGGAAAACAGAGTGGTACTGCATTGCCTGCCCAAACAGAACCAGTAACGAAGGGAGAAAAAAACATGAAAAAATACATAGGTATCGCACTTGCCGCCGTTCTGCTGGCAATTCCCCAGTTAACGGATGCTCAGACAAAAACAAAGTCTGCAGCCCAAAAACCCGCACTCGACCGAAGCATCAGACCACAGGCAGCTCCGGCCCCTGAAATCAACATAGGGAAATATGAGAGCTTTAAACTCGACAACGGCTTAAACGTGTTTGTAGTTGAAAACCACAAAATCCCCAGAGTCACGTATTCGCTTATCCTCGATTACAACCAGGTACCGGAAGGCGAGCTTGCCGGGATGGCCGATATGTGCGGTCAACTGCTGCGCACGGGAACCACTTCTCTCAGCAAGGATCAGCTCGACGAAGAGGTCGACTTTATCGGAGCAAGCCTCAATACCTCCGCCAGCGGAATCTATGCCTCGGCACTTAAAAAGCATAACGACAAGCTGCTTGAACTTATGTCGGACGTTCTGCTGAATCCCGCTTTCCGCGATGAAGAGCTGGCCAAACTTAAGACCCAGGCTATCTCCGGACTCAAAGCAACGCAGAATGACCCTTCAGCCATCAGCGACCGCATCAGTAAAATGCTGGTTTACGGAAGGGAGCACCCTTACGGAGAATCGATGAGCGAAAAATCGGTATCGAATCTTTCGACCGAACACTGCCGTGCATTTTACGATGCATTTTTCAAACCGAACGTTGCTTATCTGGCCATCGTCGGCGACATTACCCTTCAGGAAGCCAAAGAACTTACCCAAAAGCACTTTGGAACCTGGCAGGCAGGGGAAGTTATCGCGTATAATCCCCCGAAGCCCCGGTTACCGGAGCGCACTGCCGTTGCCATCGTCGACCGTCCCGATGCGGTTCAAACCACACTCAGAGTCGGTTATGCCGTTGACCTGAAACCCGGCGCCCCCGATGCCATCAAAGCCCGCGTTATGAATACCATACTCGGCGGCGGCACCTTCCGGCTTTTCAATAATCTGAGGGAAGACAAAGCGTATACTTACGGAGCCTACTCTCAGCTTTCGGCAGATAAACTGGCCGGAAGATTCAATGTGAACACCGAAATCCGTAATCCGGTTACCGACAGCGCCTTAAATGAAATTTTTTACGAAATGAAACGGATTCGTGAAGAACAGGTGGGCGATGAAGAGCTGAATCTTGTAAAAAACTACCTTAACGGGAATTTTGCCCTTTCACTTGAAAACCCGCAGACCGTTGCCAATTTCGCGATCAATACCGCTAGGTATAAGCTGCCGGCCGACTATTATGCCAATTATATGAAAAGCATTGCTGCTGTCACGGCTGACGATGTCAGGGACATGGCTGTCAAATACATACTTCCCGATAATTCCTACATTCTGGCAGTAGGCAAGGCCGCCGACATTGCGCCGAAACTGGAGAAATTCACCGGCGGCAAGGCTATCCGCTACTTCGATAACAACGGGAAAGAATACGATCCGAATACAAAGGTTAAGCCTGCTCCGGAAGGTATGACTGCGCAAATGGTTAATCGGGCATACATCAATGCCATCGGAGGGGAAAAAGCCCTGAAAAAGGTAAAGGATGTAACCATGATGGCAACCACCAATATGCAAGGCATGGCAATAGGATTCGATTTCTACCGTAAGGCTCCCAATAAATACAAGATGCAGATCGGAGCCGGAGAAATGATCTTCCAGAAAATTACCTTCGACGGTACGGCTGCCAAACTGGAATCGCCCATGGGAGGAGAAAACAAAATGGTTGAAGGCGAAGAGCTTGAAGCCCTGAAAATGGAAGCAACCCTCTTTCCAGAACTGCAGTACGATGCCCTGGGCATTGCCCTCACCCTTGAAGGCGTAGAAGAGATCGAAGGAACCGAAACGTACCGCCTGCTTCTCACCTATCCTTCCGGTAAGCAAAGCAATCAGTTTTACGATATAAAAACCGGTCTTAAGATCATGGAATCGGGCGAACAGGGTTCGGTTAATTATGGCGACTACCGTGCCGTTAACGGCGTTAAATTCCCCTTTGCCATGACACAGCAGATGGGACCGCAATCCATTGACCTTAACATCCTTTCCGTTAAAGTCAATTCCAAACTCAAAGACGATCTGTTCAGCGTGAAATAGGAACATCCGCAGAACCGACTCCGGGATAAAAGCAGGTCTCTTAACAGGGCCTGCTTTTATTTTGAGAAAAAGACATACAGCCGGCTGAAATTACCCCCTTTCGGGGAAAACGGATTCCGTATATTTGTATAAAACAGAAAATCAAAATAACAACACCATGATCAGAACCAGAACAACGTTGATGGCTTTACTGCTGACAGCAGTAGTATTATTTACAGTATCGTGCAGGGAACAACCAGGCTATGTTGCCGTTTCGCACAGCGATATAACCCAGGTAAAACAGGCCGAATGGACTAAAAATCTGAATATCTATGAAGTAAACGTACGGCAGTTCACTCCGGAAGGCACCTTTACTGCTATGGAAGAACATCTTCCAAGGCTTAAAGAGCTTGGCACCGACATTTTATGGTTCATGCCGGTCTACCCTATCGGCGAGCTAAACCGCAAAGGAACACTGGGAAGCTATTATTCCATAAAAGATTTCAAAGCCGTGAATCCCGAATTCGGGACGGATGAAGATTTTAAGAACCTGGTAAAAAGCGCCCATGAGCTGGGTATGTACGTAATCCTCGACTGGGTTGGCAATCACTCGTCGTGGGACAATCCGCTGGTTACTGAAAAACCGGAATTCTACAAGAAGGATTCCCTGGGCAATATGGTTTCTCCCTTCGACTGGACCGATGTAGTGGCCTTCGATTATTCCAATCCGGAGGTTAACGAATACATGTTTGATGCCATGAAATACTGGGTGAGCGAGTTCGATATCGACGGATACCGGTGCGATGTGGCCGAGATGGTTCCCATGACTTTCTGGGACATGGCCCGTGCCGGGCTCGACAAAATGAAACCCGTATTCATGCTCGCAGAGGGAGAAAAACCCTGGCTGCACTCCGCCTTCGATATGTCGTACGGATGGGAGTTCCATAACATCAAAAACAAAATCGCCAGAGGTGAAGCCGATGCCGGCGACATAGAAGCATACCTGAAACGCAACGACTCTCTGTATCCGGCCGGAGCCTACCGGATGTACTTCATCACCAACCACGATGAAAACTCATGGAACGGTACCGAGTTTGAAAGGCTGGGCGAAGGGGTGGAAGCTTTCTACGTGCTTTCCGCGACCGTTCCCGGGATGCCGCTCGTGTATTCGGGTCAGGAAGCCGGACTCGGCAAACGCCTGGAATTCTTTGAGAAAGATCCCATCGACTGGAACAATTATCCAATGAAAGACTTCTACTCCACCCTGCTGCAATTCAGGAAAAACACACCGGCATTATACAACGGCCCGTGGGGAGGCACATGGGAACGCATCACCACCTCCGCAGGAGACCGGGTATTCGCATTTATGCGTGAAAAGGACAGAAGCAGGGTGCTCGTTATCCTTAATCTCAGCGGTGAAGCCGCAGATATAACCCTTTCGGGAAACCGCTATACAGGAAACTACACCAAACTGTTCGAAGGTAGCAAGCAACAAATCAAACGAAACCATTCCGAAAGCCTTCCGGCATGGGGGTATAGTGTATACTACCGGTAAGACGCAACGTACAGCTGCAAAACCGGAAAAATTTCTTTCAACATGAAAAAACTGCTAATCCTTTTAACCATCCTGACTGGAATCGTGAGTCCGTCGCTGAATGCTCAAACACTCAACCAAAGTCTGGGCAACCTGATCGGCCATACACGAAACGGTCAGCACCTCCGGCTTGATACCGACAACGGCACGGCGGTACTTACCGTGTACGAGCCAGGTATCATCCGGCTGCGAATCACCAGGCATGAACCGGGGCCGGACTTCTCGTATGCTGTAACGGCAAAACCAGGCAATCCGGAATTTACCCTATCGGAGAAAGAAGATTGTCTGATCCTGGAAACATCATCCATGATCCTGGAAATGGATCGCAGCCCCCTCCGCTTTACCTTCTACACAAGGGACCACCGTCTGCTAAATGCCGACGACAAATCGTTTGGCACCTCCTGGATCGGAAGTGAAATCACTACCTACAAACAAATATCCGATGGTGAAAAGTACATCGGGCTGGGCGAGAAAACCGGAAATCTCGACCGAAGGGGTACGGCTTATGAAAACTGGAATACTGACAACCCCAGGTATGGTCCGAACGACGACCCCTTGTATGTAACAATTCCCTTTTACATGGGAATTCACAACGGTCTGGTTTATGGAATCTTCTTTGACAACAGTCATCGCAGCCGTTTCAATTTCGGTGCCAGCAACGACCGCTTCAGCTCCTTTGGGGCCGATGACGGAGAGATGAACTATTATTTCATGCACGCGCCCTCAGTGGCTGGGATTATCGGATTGTACACCCACCTGACCGGACGTATGACCATGCCTCCGTTATGGTCGCTGGGGTATCAGCAGTGTCGCTGGAGCTATTTTCCCGACACCGAAGTTCTGAGTATAGCTTCCAGCTTCAGGGAGAGGAAAATCCCTCTGGATGTAATGTATCTCGATATCCATCACATGGATAACTACAAAATCTTCACATGGCATCCGGTTCGTTTCAGCAATCCCGGCCAGATGATAGGGAAACTGCAGGATATGAACATCCACACCACCCTAATCGTTGATCCGGGAATAAAGGTTGAGAAAGGGTATGAGGCGTACGAAGACGGTCTAAACAGGAATGTGTTTGCAACCTACCCCGACGGAAGGCCTTACACTGCTCAAGTCTGGCCGGGGTGGTGTCACTTCCCCGACTTCACTAAACCGGCTGCACGGGAATGGTGGGGCGAAAAATTCGCCCCGTTGGTAAACCTGGGCGTTACGGGCTTCTGGAACGACATGAATGAAATTGCTTCCTGGGGCAACGGATACACGCCCAGCCTGGTGGAATTTGACTGGGAAGGCAGAAAAACATCCTACAGGGAGGCTAAAAACGTGTACGGACTGCTGATGGCCCGAAGCACTTTTGAAGGCACCCGCAGGCTGATGAACAACCGCAGGCCTTTGATCATCACCCGTGCCGGATATGCCGGACTTCAGCGGTACACCGCATTGTGGACGGGCGACAATCAGGCTACCGATGAACATATGATGCTGGGATGCAGGCTGGTAAACAGTATAGGACTAAGCGGCGTGGCTTTTTCCGGAGTGGATGTGGGCGGATTCAGCAAAGACCCCTCCCCTGCCCTTTTTGCCCGGTGGATCGGCGTCGGAGCGTTTACCCCCTTCTTCCGAAGCCATACCCACCACGATACACGCTCGGCCGAGCCATGGACATTCGGAGAAATGGTTGAAAACATCAGCAGAAATTACATAAGTCTGCGTTACCGCCTGCTGCCATACATCTACAGCGCTTTTCGCGAATCGGCATTAACAGGAATGCCCGTTAGCCGGAGCCTGGCTATTGATTACACCTTCGACGAGAAAATTTACGCCTATGCCTATCAGAATCAGTACCTTTTCGGACCTTCTATACTGGTTGCACCAGTTGAAAGCACACGGGAGCTGGTAAAAGTTTATCTCCCTGCCGGATCGTGGTACGACATGCACGACGGTAAACACTACCAAGGCAGCAGCGAAATCATAGCCGAAGCTCCGCTGCACCGGCTTCCGCTTTACGTACGCGGTGGATCCGTCATCCCCATGCAACCAGCGGTTCAAAGTACGGCCGAACTGGCCGGGAATACGCTCAGCCTGCACGTATACCACGGCTATGAATCCTCTGATTTCGATTATTATGAAGACGACGGGATATCCTACAATTACGAACAAGGCGATTACATCAGCCGGAAAATCTCTTACCATCCGGAAACTCGTGAAATTACCATCGGTGATACCGAAGGAAAGTACACCTCCCGATTTAGCAGAGCTGAACTGATTTTTCATGGTTTTCCCGAAAATACCGAATTCCGTGTAAACGGTAAAAAAGCAGATACGGAGCGCTGCAGTGTGGATCTGTTCAATGCTTTACAGCCCGGCGACGTTCAGTTCCTGGAAAACACCCACATCCCCGTGGAAGCACTGAAAACAAGTATTGACCTTGGCAACAAAGCCATAAGCATCAAATGGACGACTAAATAGAAGCGAATAATCCGAAGAATTTTTCAGGGGCTGGTTTGCAGAAACCGGCCCCTTGTTTATTCGGGGTAGATAAAATCAGTCCCTGCGGTAACAACAGAACCGGAATCTTACATTACGGGTTTGGAATGGCCTTATCTGCCAATCGAAGTCATCCAAAAAATCGAATCCGCACATGTTAAAATTAAAACCACGTCATTTTTTACGACTCCTTTACTCCATGTTTTCCCGATGACCCCTCAATGGTTTCGCTCTTTACTTTCTCTATACTTTCTCTATGCTTTCTCTATACTTTCTCTATACGGAGTAAAAGAAAGTCAAAAGAAATACAAAAGGAATCAAGGAGAAATCATAGAGAAAACCCGAAAGGAGTCCGGAGTTTTACTTTCCTGAATGAACTAACGAATGTCGGGACAAGGTTATCGGAGAGGGATAAAAAAATAAAAATAATCCATACTCAGGACGATGGTCTGTATCGGGGAACAGGGGCTGAAACGTCCGGAGCTAAGTACCGACGGGAACTACTGAAAATAATATATTCCGGCCATCGGAATTTTTCATTAAAAACAATCTTTCTCAATTCAATCATCCGACCGATGGTATTTAGCCTTGGTTGACGTATGGCTTCAACTCAACCTTTTGAATTCTTCCCAACACTCGAAAAAAGCCAGGACCAGCCCGACTCTTCAATAGTTCGTGTCCATTAATGTAACCTCTGCTGTTCGGCCGGGATGCCTGTTTGGGATTTGTCAGAATGGTAATTGCTGCTGCTGAGCCAGGCTTCTCATGGAACTAAAAAACATTCAGCTATGCATTGATCTTCGAAATTTTGCTCCGGATTATAAAACTATAAAGCGGTACGTTAACCTGAAAATAATATAAATATCCCGAAAGGAAAAACCAAAGACTTGTCCCGAAACGGGAAAACGGACCATCCGTTTAAAAATCCGGGAAACACCGTCCGGACGGAAAATGAGTAGTGAAATTCACGGATCGGGTACAGGTCAGCTTTTTCCTGCGGTCTCTTCCAGTTTGAGTTTACCCCAGCGTTCGAGTAATTCCTGAAGTTCGTCGATTCGAATGGGTTTCGACATATAATCGACCATACCGGCTTCCAGGCAGGTTTCGCGATCGCCAAGCATGGCATTGGCTGTAATTGCAATAATATATGGCTGGCGCTGAGGCGGATATATTTCCCTGATCTTTACTGTGGCTTCAATCCCATTCATTTCCGGCATCTGCAGATCCATCAGAATGATGTCGTATTCCTTCTTCTCCAGAGCCTGAAGAACCTCAACCCCATTGATAACGGCATCTACCTTATAACCCATCAGGTTGAGCAGAGAGAGCGCAAATTTTTGATTAACAAGGTTATCTTCAGCAACCAGAATACGTATCGGAATGCGCTCGCTGAGGTGCGTATCTATTACGGTGGAATGCTTTTCGGTCATGTTCCTGCTTTTTTCTGTACCTGTAATTTCCTGAACTACTGCATCGAATAATTCGCCGGGATGCACGAGCCTGCCAAAGCAACCGGGAGTATCGGCTCCTGAGTTTTGCAAGGACTCTACCGACGAAGATAATAAAATTATTGGAAGTTCAGGATGTTTACGACCCTGTTTTCCGTTTTGCTCCTTAAAAATTTCCTTTAATCCCGGCATGGGATGAGTGGTTACAACCAGTCTGACCAAAGGTCTTTCGTTCAGCTGGGCTTTGACTTCGGCCGCAGAGCCGGCCACCACCGGCACCATTCCCCAGCTTCGGAAACACTCAATGAGGGCACCGGCTTTGCGTAAATCGTCCTCAACAACAAGAACTTCTTTATCTTTCAGCAATGCTCCTGCGCATTTACCTGCCCGATCACTGAAATGTGCATTTGCAACACCCAGCCGGGCCGTAAAAGTAAAAACAGAGCCTCTTCCCGGCTCACTCTGCACTTTTATTCCACCTTCCATAAGCTTTGCGAGCCGGGAACTGATGGCAAGACCAAGGCCCAAACCTTCAAACTTCCTGGTTGATGAACTGTCGGCCTGTACAAAAGGTTCAAAAAGCACCGGAAAAATTTCGGGGGAAATCCCGATTCCGGTATCGTACACACTGAAAATAATTTCCGTCCTGCCCTGGTTGTTAACCCCTGAACTGACCTGCAATCCAGCAGAACCGCTGCCTGTAAATTTTACTGCATTTCCCGTAAGGTGATTCAGGACCTGCAGCAAACGGGTGCGATCTCCCCACAGTATATCCGGCACGTCATCGTCAACTGCAGCCCGGAAATTCAGCCTCTTTTCCCGGGCAGATCCGGAAATCAGGTCGATAACTTCATTTACGCTTTCGCGAAGACTGAAAAACTCCTGCCTGAGCCTAAGGTCACCCGTCTCGAGGCGCGAATAATCGATCAGGTTGTTGATTACCTTCATCAGCGCCTCACCTGACGAACGGATAATGCCTGCATATTCAGCTTGTACGGAATCCAGCCCGCTTGCCAGAAGCAGGGACGACATCCCTATTACACCGTTGAGAGGGGTACGCAATTCATGACTTGCAAGCGAGTAAAAACCGGCTTTAAGCAGTGCATTTCCCGGATTGACCGATTCGGTATCCGACAGGGAGTTAAGCTTGCCGTATTCGCGGCACTCAAGAAGTTCCATGGTCTCTCCTGCGGTATTAAGTACCGTGAGTTCCGCATAAACACCGTGCCTGCGCCCGTTTTTTGCGCGTACAAATACGGGAGCATTTGTATCGTTTACCTTTCCGGCACTGCTTCCCCGTTTCAGGGGAAAGGAGAGAAATGGCCCGGAAGAAGAAAATAAATCATCCACGGCCATTCCGGTCAGCTCTTCCGAAGAATACCCCAGCATTAGCTGAACGGCATGGTTAAAGCCGTGAATCCGTTTGTTTTTCACGATAAAAACCAAAGGACCGCGCTTATCCTCCGCCCTTACGGACGTATACCCGGATATTCGCCTGATCCCGTCTTCTTTCCTGTATTCCTTTTTAACCTCTAACATAGTCTTGCCTGCTATGGAGTTCCTGTCTGCATAAATCCTATTCCGGTAAATTATTATCCGATAGTATGCACTCAAACATTCAGCCAGAATTATTAACTACTCATTATCAATATATTATAAATCATGCGCAAAAAAGAAAAACACCATTTTGGGACATTTTTTCCGTTTTCAGGACATTCTGCGCCGGCACACCGAGAAAAAGGCGCAGTTAAACCAGCAATGTGACGGGGATTTCCATACTTTAGCTTCATAAACAGAAAATCGATTGAAATGAGAAGAACGTATTTATTTTTAGGGGTGTTTTTGATGGCTGTTACGATTCAGACGGTTTCGGCCCAGGAGAAATTCACCGCAGAGCTGATGTGGAGGCTCGGCCGTGTGAGTGATGTGCAGCTTGCTCCGGGTGGAGGCAGCTTTATTTACGGTGTTACATGGTACGACGCCGCAACCAATAAAGGCAACCGCGACATATACCGTCTCGACCGGAATGCGGAGTCGCCCCGAAAGCTTACGGATTTCAGCGGAAGCGAATTCAATGCAGTATGGAGGCCCGACGGCAAAAAAATAGGATTCCTTTCGGCCGAATCCGGCTCCGTTCAGTTATGGGAAATGGGGCCCAACGGAGAAAACAAGGAACGGATAACCAACATCGATGGCGGAATCAACGGGTTCAGTTATTCGCCCGACATGAAGAACATCGCATACATTAAAGACGTTAAACTGGAGAAGGATGTGCACGACCTGTATCCCGACCTGCCCCTGGCCGATGCGCTTATTTACGATGACCTGATGTACCGGCACTGGGACAACTGGCACGATTACGCCTACAGCCATATCTTTATTGCTCCATACAACGACGGAAAACCGGGAGAGGGAACCGACATCATGCCCGGGGAACCATGGGACAGTCCGCTTATGCCTTCCGGAGGCATGGAACAGCTGACCTGGTCGCCCGACGGCCGCTATCTGGCTTACACCTGCAAAAAACTGAAGGGTCGCGATTATGCTGTGAGCACCAACAGCGACATCTACCTTTACGATTTGGGCAGCGGAAAAACGGAAAATCTGAGCGAAGGAAACCCCGGTTACGACCAGGATCCGGTGTTCTCGCCCGATGGTTCCAGGATCGTATGGAGAAGCATGCAAACACCAGGATTTGAAGCCGATAAAGATCGTATCATGCTCTGTGAACTGCGCAATCCGGCCGTTGAGAAAACCATAAAATCCGTCAAAGGCAAAAATAACAAGCCCTTGGAAATCACATACCGGATCTTCAGCGACCTTTCGGAAGAGTTCGACCAGAGCGCTTCTTCGTTTACATTCAGCGCCGATAGCAGATACATTTACTTTATAAGCGGAATTCAGGCCACCTATCAGGTTTACCGTATCGATACCGAAACCAGGCAAATTTCGCAGCTCACAAGGGGCGATCACGATATTCAGTCGTACGCAATCGAAGGCAGCGATCTGATTATCACAAAAACCCGCCACGATCTGCCTGCGGAAGTTTTCCGCTATACCCCGCAGGGAAACGAGGAACAGCTTACGTTTACCAACCGGAGCCTCCTGAAGAATGTAAAACTGGCAAAGTCGGAAAAACGCTGGATTACCACCACCGATGGCAAACAGATGCTGGTATGGGTGATACTTCCTCCCGATTTTGATCCGGCAAGAAAATATCCCGCCCTGCTCTACTGTCAGGGAGGCCCGCAAAGCGCCGTAAGTCAGTTCTTTTCGTACCGATGGAACTTTCAGATGATGGCCGCAAACGGTTACGTGGTTGTAGCACCAAACCGGCGCGGGCTGCCAACTTTCGGCCAGGAATGGAACGATCAGATCAGCGGCGATTACGGGGGACAGAATATGCTTGACTATCTGAGTGCAATCGATGCAGTGGCTGCGGAGCCATGGGTGGATGAAACGCGTCTTGGCGCCGTAGGTGCAAGTTATGGAGGATTTTCGGTTTACTGGCTGGCCGGCAATCACAACAAACGGTTCAAAACCTTTATCTCACACTGCGGAATCTTCAATTTCGAAAGCATGTACCTGGAAACAGAAGAAATGTTTTTTGTGAACTACGATTACGGCGGTGCGTTCTGGGAAAAAACCAGGCCCCGCAGCTACGACTTTTCACCGCACAACTTCGTCGGCAACTGGGACACTCCCATGCTGGTCGTTCACGGTGGCTACGACTTCCGTATTCCATACACGCAGGGCATGCAGGCATTCAATGCAAACCAGTTGCAGGGAATTCCCAGCCGCTTCCTGTTCTTCCCCAACGAAACCCATTTTGTTCTCAAACCACAGAACTCCATTCTCTGGCAGCGCGAATTCTTTAAGTGGCTCGATGCCTATCTGAAATAGCACTTCTAATCATCTCTTCAGTTGCTGAAGGCAAAACAACAGCCCCAGTTACGTCTGCAGAATATTTAAACCACAGACTTAAAGAACAACCTGCACCATTGCATTATCCCGGATGCCAATCAGCGAAAGGCGGCATCCGGGATAATTGTTTACGCAGAAATTCTTTTTATAATACAACTATTTGACGATTGCCCGCATTAAATTCATGAACGGCTTTGAAAACCAGATACAATTAACGGATTCATATACTTTTACATGTTAACAGGAAAAATACCCGGTAGTATCCCTTTTTGTGTGTAATGAGTTCTTCTTCTAAATTCAAAGGTATTCATTTTTTTTGTTTCAATTGAGAATGAATGGCAGCGGAACGAAGGC
>JALHHH010000128.1 GCA_022837485.1 Bacteroidales bacterium | reverse complement strand
AAATCACGGCTGCGCAAAAAAGGCTAAAACCCGGCGAGCATTCTGGCGGGAAGAATCGAGGTTGTTACAGCATTCCTCTGCTGAGTACCGATGTACAAAAATCACCCGAACTCTGCCCGCCCCTATCGTGTACGATTCTTCTCTTTATTTGTTCGCTGCCGGGTTTTTTAACGCCTTTTTTACCATGCCGGTCCTCGCTTTCGCTGGAGCGATACGCCATTGGCAAAATTCCGTTCACGCAATGGGAGTAGGTTTTTACTGGTAAGAGTCTGGGAAAGTTTATTCAAAGCCCTGAATATAAATTGTATACAGATGTTTTAGAAATTAGAAATTAAAAATTAGAAATTAAATCCACATTCCGCAATCTGCACTCTCCTTGTCCCCATGTCACCTTAGTCCTCTTCCGGCGGATGCTTTGAAAAGCGATGCTCCAATCAAGTTCCTGCCTCAACCGCAGCATCAGCCTCAACCTCAACCTTATCTTTCCGTTTCTGCGTGTGAAGGTACTTGGTCGAGGTCTTCGTACACGGAGTTTTTGCTGATAAATTCGGGGATCATGCGTTTGAGGCCGGCAACCATAACCATCCGGTTGTTGGTTTGCACATCGCGTTGCAGGTCGCTGAACATTGCTACTACCTCCTCAAAGGTAAAATTACGTACCTGGGCGATGGTAATTTTGGGGTGGTGGGTGGGAAGGCATTTCTCCTGGTCGTTGAGCAGCTCCTCGTAGATTTTTTCTCCTGGGCGGAGTCCCACGTATTTGATCGCGATATCCTTTTCGGGTTCAAGTCCTGAAAGGCGGATCATCTTTTTGGCCAGGTCGGTGATACGCACGGGTTCTCCCATGTCGAACACAAAAATTTCGCCGCCTTGTCCCATGGTTCCTGCTTCGAAAACCAAACGGCAGGCTTCGGGAATGGTCATGAAATAACGGGTAATTTCGGGATGGGTAACGGTGACGGGTCCGCCGGCGGCAATTTGTTTGGTAAACAGAGGTATAACGGATCCGTTGGAACCCAATACGTTGCCGAAGCGGGTGGTAATAAAGCGTGTTTTATTGTCCGGAGTATGGTTAAGGCTCTGGATGTACATTTCGGCAGCCCGTTTAGAAGCTCCCATCACGTTAGTAGGATTAACGGCTTTATCGGTGGAAACCATCACAAACTTCTCGGTTTTGTGGCGGCTTGCGGCATCGGCAAGGATGCGGGTGCCGAAAATGTTGACCCTGACGGCTTCGAAGGGATTTATTTCCATAAGGGGTACATGCTTGTAGGCAGCGGCATGAAACACCAGATGGGGCTGATAATAGGCAAAGAGCCGGTTTATGGTTGTCTGATTGCTGACATCGGCGATAACAAAATCGCACACGTCGTAAAGGTGGGGATATTTTACCTTTATCTCCTGGTCGAGTTCGTAAAGAGGCGTCTCAGCCTGGTCGATAAACACCAGTTTTCTGGCTGCAAAGTGGCACAGCTGTCGGGCAAGTTCACTGCCGATGCTTCCGGCTGCTCCGGTAACCATCACCACCTTACCGCGCATTTCCGCAACCACGTGATCGTTGCCGAGGTGTATGCTTTCGCGCATCAGCAGGTCTTCGATGCGTACCGGTTTGATCTGGCGGGCGGTAAGCTCTCCGTTTATCCACTGTTCCAGAGGCGGTATTTCCTTGACACGGATCTTGTACCTTTCGATCAGCACCTCCACAATGCGGTTGCGGCGGCGGGGGTCGATGTTGTGGATGGCGAAAATGATCTCATTCACTCCGCGCCGGGTGATGAAATCGGTGTCGAAAATATCCGGGGAATGAATGGGGACTCCTTCCAGCGATTTGCCAATTTTACCTGGATTTTCATCGATGTATCCGATGACGCGGGATGTGCCCGTGCCCGACTCAATTGCATTCTTTGTAATCCTTCCTGCACGTCCTGCTCCGAAGATCAGAATGTTTTCGGGCTTGTTGCTGTGCCGGATCATGTACCGGTAAAGCAGCTTTATGGCAAGCCGGGTGGTGACGATCAGAAATACGCTGAGTATAAGAAATATAAGCATTACAGAGTATGGGATGGGCAGAAGAGTCTGACTATCCAGAAAGTTGATGGCCATATTAAAGGCAACGATTCCCAAGGCAACCAGAGTCATCGAGAGAATCATCAGGCCTATGTCGTGAAAGCTGGTGTGCCGGACGATGCCTACATAACTCCGGGTAAGAAGGAAAGCCGTCGCCGCCATTGCCATTACAACCAGTAGCTGCTGCAGCAGAATGTGCTGATACGACCATGGAAGCATAAAGTTATACCTCAGCAGATAAGCCGAAACCAACGAAAATCCGACAATCAGAATGTCCTTTGCCAGGATTACCCACCGCGATACAAACTTCTCTGAATAGCCAAGAATAAATTGCTTAAGCATAATGTATTGTTAATAAGTATAATCCTCCCGGTATCTGTCTAATAATATTCCCCAAACAAAATTAGTTAAAACAAAACATACGCGACTCATATTTGTGAATTTTTTTATACCGGGATGCGAAATCCGGAAATCTCCAGTAGATTTGACAGTGATTTCTGCGAAAAGACGTGCGTTTTAAATATGCTGAGGATAAAACTTTTAAATAAAATTTCACTAGTGGGCATTAAAATCGCTTAATCGTTCTTTGAAAGACTTTGTAAATCGCAGTTTCAGCGTTTTTTTTGTGCGTGACGATTTGAACTGAATGAT
>JALHHH010000067.1 GCA_022837485.1 Bacteroidales bacterium | reverse complement strand
GTTGGAGAGCCCATCGACGGCAAAGGTCCCATTCTGGGTGAAATTTATGAAATGCCGCTTGAGCGCCGCGCACCGGGGGTTATTTACAGGCAACCGGTAAATGAGCCCCTGCAAACGGGTATTAAAGCCATCGATGCTATGATTCCCATTGGAAGGGGTCAGCGCGAGCTGATCATTGGCGACCGTCAAACGGGAAAAACTGCCATTGCCCTCGATACCATCATTAATCAGAAAGAGTTCTTCGACAAGGGTGAACCCGTGTATTGCATTTACGTTGCCATAGGTCAGAAAGGAAGCTCTGTTGCCAGCATCGTTCAAACCCTTGAACAAAAAGGTGCCATGCAATATACCGTAGTGGTGGTTGCAACTGCCAGCGACCCCGCTGCAATGCAGTTCTATGCCCCTTTCGCCGGTGCTGCCATCGGGGAGTATTTCCGCGATACGGGACGTCCTGCCCTGATTATTTATGACGATCTTTCGAAGCAGGCCGTTGCTTACCGCGAGGTGTCGCTGCTGCTCAGGCGCCCGCCCGGACGCGAAGCGTATCCCGGCGATGTGTTTTATCTGCATTCACGACTGCTTGAACGGGCAGCCAAAATTATTGTCTCCAATGAGATTGCCTCCGGTATGAACGACCTGCCCGAATGTCTGAAAGGCAAAGTGAAAGGTGGCGGATCACTTACCGCACTGCCCATTATAGAAACGCAGGCCGGAGACGTATCGGCCTACATCCCTACCAACGTAATCTCTATTACTGACGGACAGATATTCCTGGAAACCAATCTTTTCAACTCGGGTATACGGCCGGCCATCAACGTGGGAATCTCCGTTTCGCGTGTGGGTGGAAGTGCACAGATTAAACCTATGAAAAAAGTTGCCGGAACTTTGAAACTCGACCAGGCTCAGTATCGTGAGCTGGAAGCATTCTCAAAATTTGGTTCCGACCTGGATGCGGTTACCCGCTCAATCCTCGACAAAGGTGCACGAAACGTTGAAATTCTGAAACAACCGCAATACAGCCCTATGCCCGTTGAGCAGCAAATTGCTATCATCTACTGCGGTTCCAAGGGTCTGCTTCAGAAGGTGCCCTTGAATAATGTGCATAACTTTGAGCTTGATTATCTACAAAACCTGGTCGATCTGCACGGGAGCCTGCTCGAAAAACTCCGTAAGGGACAGTTTACTCCCGAAATTGAGCAGGAGCTCGACGAAGTTGCCAGAGAAATGGTCAGAAAATATGAAGCCAGGTAAAGTCTGCATACCATGCCAAGTCTGAAAGAAGTCAGAACACGGATTACATCCGTTAAGTCAACACAGCAGATCACCAGCGCCATGAAAATGGTGGCTGCATCCAAGCTGCGGAAGGCCCAGACGGGTATTCTTCAGCTCAGACCGTATGCAGCTTCGCAGAAACAACTCCTACAGCAGTTATCGTCAGGTGCCGGTAACAGCGTACAGGAGTTTTCGCAGCAGAAGGAAGGCAATCGCACCCTGCTGGTTGTTTTTTCGTCAAACAGAGGTTTGTGCGGGGCCTTTAACACCAATGTTATCAAGCAGGTGAATGCCCTTCTGATGGAAGCATCAGACCGGAAAGAGGAAATTTCTCTTATAACCATCGGTCGCAAGGTTAGCGAATTTTATTCGAAGACTCCGGTAAACCGCATTGCTTCGTACGACAGGCTCTACGAATCGATGACCTTTTCCGATAGCTCCGAAGTGGCGGATCACCTTATTAAACTTTATGTAACCGGGGAATACAGCCGTATTCTGTTTGTTTACCATCGGTTTAAAAATGCAGTGGTTCAGAAGCTTCAGGTGGAACAGTTCCTTCCGGTTGAAAACAAAAACGGTGAATCCGGGCATCACGATCAGGATAATGAATATATTTTTGACCCTTCGCGGGAAGAGATCCTGACCGAACTGATCCCGCGTATTCTGAAAACCCAGTTCTTCAAAGCCCTGCTCGATTCTTATGCATCCGAGCTTGGAGCCAGGATGACGGCGATGTCGCAGGCTACCGATAATGCTTCGGAACTGCTGAAGGAATTGCGGTTGACCTATAACAAAGCGCGTCAGGCTGCCATTACGAAAGAAATTCTCGAGATCGTTGGCGGTGCCGAAGCGCTGAAAAATGCTTAAATTCGCTGATATATCAGCGCATTAATGTTAACCTTAAAAACATACGATTATGATTTCCAGGAAAGTTGCAGATGCTATCAATGTTCAGATTATGAACGAAGAGCATTCATCACGGATTTACATGGCCATGGCTTCATGGTGCGAAACCAACGGATATCGCGGAGCTTCCGAATGGCTTTACAAACAAAGCGATGAAGAGCGCATGCACATGCTCAAATTCATCAAATACCTGAACGACCGCGGCGGCAATGCAATTCTTTCGCCCCTTTCTGCTCCGGCACCTTCCTACAGCAACCTGCTTGAAGTATTTGAACAGGTTCTTAAACATGAGGAGTTTATCACTGCCGAGATCAACAAACTCTATGAAATTTCACTGAATGAGAAAGATTACACTACCGGAAATTTCCTGCAGTGGTATATCAACGAGCAGATTGAAGAGGAAAGTACCGCGCACGGAATCCTTGATAAGATGAAACTGGTTGGCAACGATAAAGCCGGAATGTTCCACATCGACAAGGATCTCGAAATCCAGGCTGCTGCTAAAGTGATAGATGCTATTGAATAGCAAGACGTTTCGTTCTGAATAACCAAAAAGGCTTCCGGTTCCCGGGAGCCTTTTGTTGTCTTTACCGGGTGCCGGATTTTTTCTCTATGACCTCGCAGAGTTCGGCATACCAATGTTCGCCGTACTTACGTATAAGTGAATCGCGAAGAAATTTATACACTGGGATGTTAAGCCGTTTCCCAAGTTCCAGTGCAGGCTTGCACACATGCCACTGGTGATAGTTTACGGCGTCAAACTCACGGTATTTGCTTATTCTTACCGGATAAAGGTGGCAGGAAACGGGCTTGCGAAAATCCGATTTACCTGCTTCCCAGGCTTTTTCGATGGCACATGCGGCAATACCATCGTCGTTAAAAATAACATAGGCACATTCAGCTCCGTTTATCAGAGGCGTGACAAACTGTCCATGGGAATCGTAATCAAAAACACCCAGACTTTCGATGATTTCAATGCCATCGTTACGCATAAACGGTTTGATGTAATCGATGTTATCTTCCAGCTCCGATATCTCCTCCTCGTCGAGGGGAGCTCCGGCATCGCCTTCCACACAGCAGGCGCCTTTGCACCGCTGCAAATCGCATACAAAACAAACGTTTGCAAGGTCGTCGGAGTTCAGGGTCATATCGATGGCTATCATACCTTTATCTGTTGTTTAACACCCGGCCATTGGCTCTCAGTCCCGGTGTTTTGTCCTTATTTAACTTCACTGCCGTTTTTTACGGAAGAAACCGGAGCAACAAAGCTCAGTCGGCCGTCGAAGTCCTCAGCCATCAGTATCATCCCTTGCGATTCTATGCCTTTCAGATTCCGTGGTGCCAGGTTCACCAAAATGGTAACCTGCTGGCCTATGATGTTCTCTGGTTCGTAATACTCGGCAATGCCTGAAACTACGGTACGTTTGTCGATCCCGGTATCGATGGTGAGCTTCAGCAGTTTTTTTGTTTTAGTGACTTTTTCTGCAGCAATGATGGTGCCCGTTCGCAGGTCAACTTTACCGAAGTCGTCGAATTCAATCACATCTTTTGCCGGTTTGGCTACCGCACCTGCAGCTTCATTGGTCTTTTTTGTGTCCAGAAGTTTCTGAACCTGAGCTTCGATGGCAGCATCCTCTATTTTTTCGAACAAAAGTCCGGGCTGGTTCAGCATGTGCCCTCCGGCGAGCAGGTTTGCGGAGCCGGCATCTGCCCACTTCAGCGGGCCGATGTTAAGCATCTGCGTAAGCTTTGAAGCGCTGAAGGGGAGGAAAGGTTCGCAAAGTACCGACAGGTTGGCACAGATCTGCAGGGAAATGTTGAGGTAAGTCTGTACCTTTTCGGGATTGGTTTTGAATACTTTCCAGGGTTCGGTATCGGTAAGGTATTTGTTCCCCAGCCGGGCCAGGTTCATCAGCTCGTTCAGGGCTTCGCGGAAGCGGTAAAGCTCGATGCTGCGGGCAATCCTTTCCGGGAAACCGGCCATTTCAGTCATCACTTCGCGGTCGTAATCTTCCAGCGGACCCATTTCGGGAACTTTTCCTTCAAAGTATTTCTGCGTAAGCACCAGAGTTCGGTTTACGAAATTGCCGAATATAGCCAGCAGCTCGCTGTTGTTACGTGCCTGAAAGTCGCGCCAGGTAAAATCGTTGTCCTTTGTTTCCGGGGCGTTGGCTGTGAGTACGTAACGCAGTACGTCCTGCTTGCCCGGGAATTCCTGAAGATACTCGTGAAGCCAGACTGCCCAGTTGCGGGAGGTGGAAATCTTGTCGTTTTCCAGATTCAGAAATTCATTGGCAGGCACGTTGTCGGGAAGGATATAGGAACCTTCGGCTTTAAGCATTCCCGGGAAGACGATACAATGGAATACGATGTTGTCTTTCCCGATGAAATGAACGAGCTTCGAACCTTCCGATTTCCAGTAAGGAACCCAGTCCTTGCCGGTTTGCTCAGCCCATTCGCGGCTTGCCGAGATGTAACCTATTGGAGCGTCGAACCATACATACAAAACCTTGCCTTCGGCTTCCGGCAACGGTACCTTTACACCCCAGTCAAGGTCACGGGTAACAGCACGGGGCTGCAGACCATGGTCGAGCCACGATTTGCACTGTCCGTAAACGTTGGTTTTCCAGTCATCCCTGTGCCCCTCCAGTATCCATTCACGCATCCACGGCTCGTATTTGTCGAGGGGTAAAAACCAGTGTTTTGTATCCCGCATCACGGGCACACTGCCGCTCAATGCCGATTTTGGATTGATAAGGTCGGTGGCATTCAGCGAAGTGCCACAGTTTTCGCACTGGTCGCCGTATGCACGCTCAAATCCGCAATGCGGACAGGTTCCGGTTATGTAACGGTCGGCCAGGAAGGTCTGATGCTCCTCGTCGTAGTATTGCTGCGAAAACTTCTCAATGAATTCGCCTTTATCGTACAGGTTTTTAAAGAATTCCGAGGCAGTTTCGTGGTGGATATGGTTGGAAGTACGGCTGTAAATGTCGAATGAAACTCCGAAATCCTCGAACGACTTTTTTATAATACCGTGGTAGGTGTCAACCACCTGCTGTGGTGTTATTCCTTCCTTGCGGGCCTTGATGGTAATGGGAACCCCGTGCTCATCCGAACCTCCGATAAACAAGACATCCTCGCCTTTCGAACGCAGGTAACGGGCATATATGTCGGCCGGTACATACACTCCTGCCAGGTGCCCAATGTGAATGGGTCCGTTTGCATAGGGGAGGGCGGAAGTAATGGTATACCGTTTGAATTTCTTTTCGGATTTCTCGTTCATCGTCAGCCTTTTTTATTGCAGGGTGCAAAGATAAGCAAATGAACCGTGTTGGTAATTGCTTTGCGATAAGGCTTTGGATCCGGTGAAGAGATAATATCCGGTTCACTGGGAAAACTGGTTAAGATTTTTAACTGTAATCCTAACCTGGAAGGCCTGAATTTTATTTTTCTTAGTCCGATATCCATCAAAAATCTGAAAAATCCTATCCTGTAAATCTTGTCATAGGATTTAAAAAGATTACAGGCATGCGGTTTAAGCATGCCTGTAATAAGGAAAATGATGGTAATCAGTAGTTTTCCTGTTTCATTTCAAAAAATGCCTGCGGATGCTCGCATGCCGGGCAATTTTTCAGGGCTTTTTTCCCTTTGTAATGATATCCGCAGTGGCGGCATACCCAGATAATCTCTTCTTCTTTTTCAAAAACCTTGTTTTTGTTCAGATTTTCGAGCAGTTTCAGGTAGCGTTTTTCGTGTTCTACCTCGACGCTGGCCACCAGTTTGAAGGTGTTTGAAATTCGTTTAAAGCCTTCTTCCTCTGCTATTTTTGCAAATTCGGGATAAAGGAGAGTCCATTCTTCGTTTTCGCCTTCGGCTGCAGCTTCGAGGTTTTCGGAAGTAGAGCCGACCACTCCTGCCGGATATGCGGCGGTAATCTCGAGCATTCCCCCTTCAAGATACTTGAAGAACATGCGCGAGTGTGAATCTTCCTGATTGGCGGTTTCTTCGAAGAAAGCGGCAATCTGTTCATATCCGTCTTCACGGGCTTTATCGGCGAAGAGCCTGTAGCGCCTGGCGGCCTGAGATTCTCCGGCAAATGCCTTCAGCAGATTTTTTTCTGTCTGCGTTCCTTTGATTGATTTGTCCATGTTATTAATAGTTTAAAACTGTTCCTTTATATTTAGTTGTAAATCGTTTCTATATCCAGCCCCTTTTGCGGTAAAGATCGTATCCTGTCCGAAGGGCATCTGCAATCTGCAGACTAAGTTCGTCGTCGGTTTTTTTTACGTGGAAGCATGATTTCCCTTTCAGTAGTTTGAGAAGTTCAGGTTTGAATACCGTTTTAAGATCTTCGTCCACATAAACCGGCATAAAGTAAAATCCCACGTAGTTGCGCTGAATAACGAGTCCGGCAAAGTATACGTCGTTTCGTTTCCTGCCTTCAATTACCACTTTTTTCTCAGACCAGAGATCGTAGCGTTTCTCTTCATCTACGCGGGCTTTGATGGTGCCGGTTTCAAAAGGCTTCATCAGGTTTCGCAGTTGATGGAAGATCAGCGATAAGTCGGTTGTTGTTTCCATAAGATTGTTTCTGGTTTTATTCGCTTATCCGATTCTTCGTCCGTTTTCAACCTTGCGTTCGGGTTGCAGAAGCACTACATCTCCATTTGCCGTATATGCGCCAAGCACCAGACACTGGCTGCGAAAGGGGCCGATCTGCTTTGGCGGAAAATTAACCACTGCCACCACCTGTTTACCCGGCAGGTCCTCGCGTTTGTATAGTGAAGTTATTTGCGCCGATGAGTTCAGGACTCCGAGTTCTCCAAAATCGATGGTAAGTTTCCAGGCCGGTTTGCGGGCTTCGGGGAAATCCTCAGCCTTAAGTATGGTTCCCGTGCGGATTTCTACCTTCTCAAAATCGTTCCAGCTGATCATAAACGACGTTTGAACAAAAATAGCAAACCCTCTCCAATCGCTTGCAGTAAAAGCATTTAGAATGATTCTAAATTTCAGGCCGCCAGTGTTCACGGAAAGGGTGGGATTGTTTACGGAAATTTTTCGGAACTTGTGGATTAAAGCTTTCAGCTTGAATGCTTTCGGGTGAAATTTCAGCGGAAGCTTGTTTATTCGCCCGAATTCCTGTAGGTTTGATCGTTCATTCAACATTTATGATTACTCCGGCATTTCTGAAAAATGGCGATAAAATCGGAATTATTGCCACAGCCCGCAAGATCTCCAGGGAAGAGGTTGATCCGGCAATACGGGTGTTCCGGTCGTGGGGGCTTGAGGTAGTAGAGGGTAACTATCTGTATGCCGTTGACAATCAGTTTGCAGGCAACGATTCCAGCCGGGCGTCGGATTTGCAGCAGATGCTCGACGATCCCTCCATTCGTGCTATTGTGTGTGCCAGAGGAGGATACGGCACGGTCAGGCTGCTTTCGGGGCTCGACTTCACCGGATTCATGCAGCATCCGAAATGGATAGTTGGTTACAGCGATATTACCGTTCTTCATTCACACATACACCGGCATCTGGGAGTTGAAACGATTCACGGCATAATGCCGGTAAATTTTCCTTCCGGTGGCTCTAACAGTGAATCGGTTGAAGTTTTGCGTAAATGCCTTTTCGGTGAAGCTCCGTCTTATACGGTAAATCCGGAAGTGCTTTCGCGAAAAGGATATGCAAGGGGAGAAGTTATCGGTGGTAACCTTTCGATCCTGTACAGCCTTGGTGGAACTTCTTCCGACACCGACACAACGGGGAAGATACTTTTTATCGAAGATCTGGATGAGTATCTGTATCATATCGACCGAATGATGATGAACCTGAAACTGGGTGGCAAGCTGGAAAATCTTGCCGGGCTGGTTGTGGGTGGGATGACGGATATGCGCGATAATACGGTTTCTTACGGTCATACAGCCGAGGAAATTATTGCCGATGCTGTGAAGGAATTCCGTTACCCGGTGTTGTTCGGATTTCCCGCAGGGCATCAGCAAAAAAATATGCCCCTGATTTTGGGTCGTGAAGCCGTGCTGAATGTGGATGAAAGCAATGCCAGTCTGTCGTTTATGCAGGCAGGTACCGGCCACAGGGGTGGCAAACTCCTGAACTTTCTTAAACCTGTAGCTTTTATCGTTGGATTTTTTTCATTGCTTTACCTGTTGTACTCCCTGCTAACGGGCAGAGGGGGCTGATCAACAACCGTTTATTTCTTTCGGAAAGATTCATGGAAACAGCATCCTGATCCGGAAGTTTTCACAATTTAATTTTTAAGGTAAAACCGTCGCATCCTGTGCGGTTTGCCAATCAAATGCATCGTCGCTCCTCAGTTAGGGTGAGCATCGGTGTTTAAATGTTATATCCTTTTTGGTCAATTTATTTTATCCTTTTAACTCATTAATCTTTTTGAAACTATGGCAGAACACAACGATCTCGGTAAATTGGGTGAAGAGCTGGCTCAAAAACACCTGCGTGAAAACGGATATACCATTCGGGAAACCAACTGGAGGTATGGCAAGGATGAAATCGACATCATCGCAGAATCCGGAGAAATGCTGGTAATTGTGGAGGTAAAAACAAGGCGGTCGGCCGGTTTCGGCGAGCCGGAAGTATTTGTGAACAAAGCAAAGCAGCGTTTTTTGGTACGTGCGGCACAGGCTTACATCGAGAGGCATGAAGTAACAAAGGAAACCCGTTTTGATGTGGTATCGGTTGTATTAACCAGTACATCAAAACGGGTTCACCTTATTCGGGACGCGTTCTATCCTGTGTTGTAATGAGAATCAATCGACCGATTTAAACACGAACAGGGGCTTGCTGATTCTGCCCAGTATCAGCTTTGTGATGCTTGGAGTAAACAAGCGGGCCAGCAGACTCCGGTTGTGGTTGGTAAGGGCGATAACATCAATGGAATGATTGCGCATGTATGTTTCTAGTCCGTTCAGAATATCGTCGCTCACTACCATGTCGTACTGTATGGGGAACTTTTTGTACTCTTTGGTTATAAAGTGCTTGAGCGTTTCCATCTTCACTTTTTCCCAGGATTTGCGCATTCCTATACTGATGTGAACGCAGTAAAGATTTGTATCGAAGGGGTGAAGCAATCCGATAAGTCTGCTGATGGAGAGATGGTCGGACTGGTCGAAATCGGTTGCATAGAGAACATTTTTCATGTTTTCCACCTTGGTAAATCTGCTCGATTCAGGAATAGCCAACACGGGAGCAGATGTTTTTTCAATTACACGTGCCGTAACGCTGCCAAGGAATCCGCCGGTTTGTTTGCCAATCCCCCGGGTGCCGATAACAATGAGTCCGGGTTTGTATTTCCGGCTTTTGTCGATAATCTCATCGGCTGCCAGTCCGTTGGTTAACGAATAGGTAATTTTGATGTCCTGCTTTTTCTTTTTAACCTGGGCTTTCAAGTCTTTGGCGAGGTTAATAAGCTGATGTCTGGCATTTTGTTCGGCTTCATGCAGGTAATTAATTAGGTTTACCTGATATGCGTGGCTGGTGTCGAAAGGCGCTATGTCGATTACCGGATTATAGTAGACGTGCAGCAGCTTTACTTCGGCTTTCAGTTTGGCTGCCAGACCCAGCGCAAAACTGCAGGCTTTATTGGATGCATCCGAAAAATCAACCGGTACCAAAATTCTCCGCACGCTTCGCAAGGCCTTGACAGCCGCCTCTTTTTGCTCGCCGTGTTCGGCTTTCGATTGCTCGATAAGGCGCAGAGCCTTTTCGACATCGGATTTTTTTACCTTGATTTCGACGCCTGACGAAACGGCGCCCTGCAGCAGATTCTCATGCGAAAGAAAGCACTCAATTCCTTCGGCAGCAAGCCTCGACTGCAGCAGCAATGCCCGGTTATTCGGATGTCGGGCAATTACGACGATTTTTTCTTCCTGCGGTTCCATATTGCCAGTTTTTAGTAGTGAAGGGAGCCCTTAAGATCAGCAAAACAGCTCCCGGAAATGTTGGTTTACGAATATACGAATTTTTTTTGAAGAATCCCTTATATTGTCATTAAAAGTTTCCCCTTCTGTCAATGGATTCAAACTCTGCCGATGTAATTTGCGATTTTAACCTATGATATTAAATCTTATATAAAACATTAATAGCATACGGTTTTCCCGGGTCAGATCCCTTGCCAGGAATCGGATTGTCATGGAATCTGAAAACAAGAGCCGTTGGGATTCGGTTTGCATTTGCCGAAAAACGCTTCTTCATATCAGTAGCGGAACATCGGTATGATTTCATAAGTCATTTGTTTTGCATTAAGAATCAAAATTATTGAAAATCAGCATATTTTATATCGGCGGCTGTGTTGTTATCTTCGCTACCTTTGCACGCTAAAATATTATCGATGAGTGCAATGAAACGATACCCTTCCGGGAAAGGTGAAGGGAATGATCAAAAGTCCGGAGGAGCCCCCGGGAAAGGGCGCGCCGGGAAGGACAGCAGTGGAAGAAAGCCAGCTTTCGGAAACTCCAGAAGTTATAAAAGCAACAAGCCCTTTGGAGAGGAGGGGTCGAAAGGCGAACGAACCGAACGAAGCCGGAAGCCTTTTGAAAAAGGATCGGGGGGTGAAGAAAAGCCGCGTCCGTTCAGGAGCAGCAGTGAATCAAGACCTTCCCGTTTTCCGAAACGCGATGACGGTTCTTCTCCGGCATCTGACAAACGCTCCGACAGCCGTACCCAATCGGGTGACAGGCCTTACAGGGGTAAGAAATCGGATGAATGGAAAAAAGAAGAAACCTTTAAACCCCGTCGTTTTAAAAAGGACGACACAGAGAAAAGAGAAGGCGATTCCACCCACACCCGCGAATACAAAAAGGGATATGGCGATAAACCATATGCCGAACGGGAAGGGAAAAGAGAGTACAAACCCGGCCGCCGGACTTCAGACAAGGAAGCTGAATCGGGCACACGTCCGGATCGAAAAGCCGGCAGGGATTATACATCCGTCAGGCCTCCGCGGTTCAGGAATGAAAAGGCCGGTTCATCAGCAAAACCAAAGGGAAAACGTGGTTTCGGAGAAGATGGAACCATACGTCTGAATAAATATCTGGCCAATGCAGGCATCTGTTCGCGAAGGGAAGCCGACACTCTGATTGAATCGGGGGCTGTGTCGGTCAACGGCAAAGTAGTGACGCTGCTCGGAACCCGCATCAGCATGGACGACAAAGTGCAATTCGGCGGCGAAACGCTGAGTATTGAACGTAAAGTTTACCTGTTGCTCAATAAACCCAAAGGCTATATTACAACCGTTGACGATCCCCAGGACCGGAATACCGTAATGATGCTGGTGAAAGATGCCTGCCGCGAGCGAATCTATCCTGTAGGCAGACTCGACCGCAATACTACGGGTTTGCTCTTATTCACCAACGATGGGGAGCTCGCAAAAAAACTCACACATCCGGGACACAAGGTTCGTAAGGTTTATCACGTTGAACTTAACAAGGGATTAGCAAAATCAGACATGGCCCGGCTGAGCGAAGGAATAGAACTGGAAGACGGCATGATGGCTGTGGATGAAATTGCCTACACGGGAAGCGGTGATGATAAGAAGAACATTGGCGTCGTTATTCACTCCGGCCGGAATCGTGTGGTGCGTCGAATGTTTGAATCCCTTGACTATGAGGTAACAAAGCTCGACCGGGTAGCTTTTGCAAACCTTACGAAAAAAGATTTGCCGCGCGGCAGATGGCGCTTCCTGGAGCAAACCGAAATCAATATGCTGATGATGATCTGATCATCCATTCAAACGGTCATTAAAAAGCTGCTTTCGGGCAGCTTTTTTTATTTCCGAAATACAGTACCTTTTTACTGTCTATATTTTCATTTTCAAGCATTTAACTTATAAGCAGCTATTTTTCAGGCGACTCAGACGACCTAACCGTATAATTCACACTCAGCGAAGGCTTTTTCACTACGTATAAATACCCATATGGAAGGACTGAAGAGCCTGAAAAAAGTAGTATTAAACCGTATTGCGCAGACCACTTGCAGGGAATACTTTTGTATCGTTAAGTTCTGTGTATCTGATTGCAAATGATAAATGTGACTGATGGTGATCAGTAGTTCAATATAACACACTGATAATCAAAGGCACTCGCACAAAGGAAAAAGCTGCGGCTCACATCTGGGGGGATGGGTTGAAAGCAGAAGGATACAGGAGCCTGCAAAACTGCCACCCGGGCAGCATAAACGGGAAAACAAAGAAATATCAAAATAAAAAGTTATGAAATCATCTACCAACGGCCACAGGGCTGGTGTAATACTGGCAGCAGCATTGACCCTGTTTACAGTTTTATCTGTATCTGCACAGTTTGGAACTCAGGAATCCATTGTTCCTAACCGGATTCCGCCTGCCGATATCCCAGGGATATCAGGTGACGGAGGAAATTCTTCGCAAAGGGCTCCTTCCGGTTCTATTTCTGTGGCTGAGAATGCTACCTATAATGCGATGTCAGCTTCGCAACTGGTACAAAATGTTCTGGTTACAGGTTGTTTACAGGCTGAAAATATCAGATTTGGTTATTATAGCCGTAATACCGGGAACTGGACAAATCATACCTGGAGCTCCACGCCCGGAAGCCGGATGCTTGGTTATTTTGAAAGGGCTACATCCGGCTTCGCGTTGGAAGAGGGACTTGTTTTATCAACCGGGCGGATAAGTTCTGCCATGGGGCCTAACAACAATGCCGGCCGCAGCGATCAGATGGTCTCCAATGCCTCTGACCCTGACCTTGCCACCATTTCGGGCAGAACCATGTTTGATGCGGCTGTCCTTGAATTTGACTTTATTCCTGCCGGGAATACAGTGGAGTTTAAGTATGTTTTTGCTTCCGAAGAATATCTTGAGTATGTTCATACCAATTTTAACGATGCTTTCGGATTTTTCCTCAGCGGCCCCGGCATCTCCGGACCTTATTCAAATAACGCTATCAATCTTGCCACCCTTCCGAACGGAGAAGATGTAACCATTAATACCATCCACCCTGCAGGGGTAAATACCAACGGTCAGTCTTATCCTGCCCATAATACTGAATACTACATTGACAATCCTTCGGGATCCCTGACCATGCAGTTTGATGGTTATACGGTTGAGTTAACCGCAACTTATCCTGTTACCCCCTGTGCTACATACCGCATTAAAATGGCCATTGCCGATGCCTCTGACCAGCAGTGGGATGCCGCAGTATTTCTTGGCGCCAGAAGCTTCAACGCCGAAACGCTTTCATTGGCCCACTTCGGTAACGGAATTCAGGATAACAACAATGTATTTGAAGGTTGTACCAACAACAGGCTCGTTGTTACCCGTTTGACTACTGATCTGACGGAAGATTATCATGTAGATCTTATTCTTGCCGGCTCTGCCATTAATGGTACCGATATCCTTACTTCCGACGGCCAGCCTTTCCCGACACAAATTGTAATTCCTGCCGGACAGGCTTCCTATGAAATTCCTTATTATGCTGTGAATGATGGTACGGGTGATAATGCAGAAACCTTTATTGTCAGGGTCAGAAATTCCTGCCCCTGTGATGAAAATATCTCTTATGTTGAAGAAATCATCAATATTTACGAACAGGTAACCATCGCTTCTGTTTCTGCTACCAATGCACAGTGTGCCGGCCAGAGCAACGGTGTAATTACTGTCAATGCTACCGGAGGTTCCGGAAATTATCAGTATTCCATTAATAACGGTACAACCTGGCAGGCATCAAATACTTTCACCGGATTGTCAGCAGGTTCTTATACGGTTCTTGTAAGAGATCCGGGAAGCTGTTACGAACCGGTTTCAGCTGCCGCCACCATTGGAGAGCCTCAGCCGATAGTTGCCAATGCCGGAAGTGACGTTTCCATCTGTTCTGGCACCAGCACCCAGCTGAACGGAACAGGCGGCGTTTTATACTCATGGAGTCCAGCCACCGGACTGAGCAATCCTTCTATTGCAAATCCTGTTGCATCTCCGGCTGCCACCACCACCTACACCCTGACCGTTACCAATGCATCCGGACAGTGTGCATCTACTGATCAGGTAATAGTAACAGTTAATCCTTCACCGGTTGTAACAGTTAATCCAGCAGAAATCGAAGTTTGCCGCGGAACTGAAGTGACCATTACAGCTTCGGGAGCAGCCTCTTATGTTTGGAATCCGGGTGGCGCAACCAGCGCATCCATTACAGTGAATCCGGTTTCGAATACTTCTTATACAGTTACAGGTACTGCAGCCAATGGTTGTACAGGAACTGCTTCTTCATTGGTGATTGTAAAGGCTACACCCAACAATGTCAATGCCGGAGGCGATGCAAGCATAGGACTATGCGAAACGCACCAGTTGCAGGGTTCTGCCACCGGAACAGGTACATTACTTTATTCCTGGAGTCCTGCAACCGGACTGAGCAATGCCAGCATTGCCAATCCTGTTTTTACCCCTTCTGCATCAGGAACTTATACTTTTACACGGCTGTAGTTTAGAATAGCGTTGTATTATGAAAATATTGTTTATCTTTGCTCAAACTACTTGCTAATGGACTATCAAGAAATATTATCAGCCATTCGCG
>JALHHH010000127.1 GCA_022837485.1 Bacteroidales bacterium | reverse complement strand
GTCGAATTCGGTGGCGTGCATATGGACTACCAGAGGTTTGCCGGTGGCTTGTTTTGCGGCTATTCCGGCTGCATAGGTAAGCCAGTCGTGTGCATGTATTACATCAAACTCCGACTCGCGTGCAATCTGAGCTCCAACCAGGGCATAGCGGGCTACTTCCTCGAGCAGGTTAGCATCGTATTTACCAGAAAAAGTATACCGGGCGTTAAAAATGGAATCTTCCGACAGCGTAACGGTTTTCTCGGTCGACTCCATGAGGTTGTCGAAAGCTTCCGGGCCAACGTACGGAACCAGGCTGGAGTTTACCTCTAGATAGGTAATGTTTTTCCAGAATTCGATTTCTTCCGTAGTGCTGATGTTGATGCTGACGTCGCTCGCGTTGACCAGTCTCACAGCCTCCTGGCTTTCGTCACCGTAAGCTTTGGGAACTACAAAAAGGACTTCGACGCCATTTTTCATCAGCCCCTTTGTCATTCCGAAACAAGCGGTTCCGAGTCCCCCGGTAATATGGGGTGGAAATTCCCAGCCAAACATCAAAACTTTCATAGGCTTATTTTTCTTTGGTTATTTTTCTTTTGCGTTCGGGCGAAGCATCTTTTTTCTCTGCCCAGGTACGGATGAGCCAGTTGATCCGAAGCAGTTCGGCAACGTTCCATGCCTGCGAGATGGCTCCTCCCGGCTTGTGGGGCGGGTCTCCGTCGTATACTTCCGAGATGGTTGCGATTCCATGTTCGTTCATAACTTCTTCAAAACCATGATATAGAGACGTTACGAAACCGAGTCCCGATTTTCCATAAAGCTTCAGATAGCCTTCAACGAAATGGCCGAGAAGCCAGGGATACGCTGATCCCTGGTGGTAAGCCAGGTCGCGCTGGGTCTGATTTCCGGTATATACGCCCTTGTAAAGTACGTTCTTGGGCGCCAGTGAACGCAGCCCGCGCGGAGTCAGCAGTTCCGATTTAATGCGTTCCAATACCCGGTTGCGCTTCTCCTCGTCAAGCGGCATATAGGGAAGTGAAGTTGCAAATACCTGATTTGGCCGCATGGAAAGATCGCGGTATTCCCCGTTGGTATAGTCAGCAAGGTGCCCTTTTTTCTCATCCCAGAAGTTCGAGGTAAAGGCAGCGGGAAATGCATCGGCTGCGGTCTGCCACTGACTTACGAAATCCTTATCTCCGGCTTCTTTTGCCAGTTGAAGGGCAAACATCAGCGCATTATACCACAATGCATTAATCTCCACCGCATATCCGATGCGCGGGGTTACCGGTTTGCCTTCCACCACAGCATCCATCCAGGTAACCGGGATACCCGTTTCTCCTGCATATACAAGTCCGTTTTCGTGCACCTTAATATTGTGTGCAGTTCCTTCGCGGTAGCCCTCCAGTATGGTTTTCATTTTTTTACCATACTCTTTCCAGAGTCCTGTATTGCTGCCCTTAAAGATGCCGTATTGCTGCAGTGTCCAGAAGAACCAGAGCGGCGTATCTGCTGAATTATAGATGGCATGTTCTCCCATTCCCTTGTTCGGGAACAGGGGTCCTCGCATTTCCGGAAGTATGCTGTCGATGGCTGCTTTAGCCTGTTTCATTTCACCGGTTACCATTGCCAGTCCCGGCAGGGCAATAAACGTATCGCGACCCCAGCGCCCAAACCATGGATATCCGGCAATCAATTCCACTTTACGGCCCTGGCGAATGATAAACTGTTGTGCGGCATTCAGCAGGCAGTGCTCATAGCTGTCGCGCGGCACCCTGCGGGCTACCTCGTTGCGAAACAGTTTCGGGAGCATGGCCGTACTCACCGGCTCGGTGCCGGCCGACAGATAAATGCTTTCGCCTTTTTTTATGGGCATTTCGAAATAACCGGGAACGTAGAGATCTTCATGGCAATCGTAGCCACGGGCTTTTTCGCGTATGTATTCTATATTGTAATACCAGTCGGGAACGTGAACATATCCAGGCTCCTTCGAAAACTGCAGGTGCAGATAGGAATATCCGCGATACATCCGCAGCTTAATGCCGTTCTGAACTTCTTCGTAACTGGTATCCACATCGTAATTGGCCTTGCAAAGGGCATGAATATTCCGGTAAGCAAGAAAAGGACGAAACCGGATTACTGTGGGAGAATGTGCATTCACAAGGGTGTACTTCAGAATGGTTCGTCCGTCTTTGTGTGAAAACACCATTTCCCGCGTAAACTCCATTCCACCAACAACATACGTGTGCTTCGGAATGGGCTCCATGGTAAAATCCTTAAGATATTTGTGCCCTTTCGGGGAAAACGTTTCACCCTGATATTTGCGGATCGAAAGGTTAAACTCCGCATTGTGCTGGATCAGCGTTTCATCGAGAGAAGAAAGCAGCACATGATTCCCATTGTCAAGAGCCGGCTGGGGTACCACAAGCAGTCCGTGGTACTTGCGGGTATTGCAGTTGATAATTGAAGTACTCGCATAAGCCCCTTCACGGCTGGAGCGTATAAGCTCTCTGGGTAAACTGTATTCCAGATTGATCAGTTGCTGTTTTTCGAACGTTATGTAACTCATAACAGGTTTTTTGGCATTAATGACTTGTTCCGGCTTAAAAGACAAAAATTCATCTTAAAGCAAAGATGTTAAAATAATCCCACTAATACAAATATTTAAAGGCATTCTTTAAGACTTCCGACAAAAAAATTCCATCAGCTGCAGAAGCTTAAAATATAAGCGCTTTAATGCTATTTAACGAGTATAATACTGCTTTCAAAATTCAACGACTTAAATAAAAATCAGCC
>JALHHH010000126.1 GCA_022837485.1 Bacteroidales bacterium | reverse complement strand
AAACGGAACTTACCACCCCAAAGCAGTATTGGGAGTTTCGATTCCCAAACGCAGCGGAGGCGAACGTTTGCTGGGCATTCCGACAACAGGCGACCGAATTGATTATTCCGGTGATTCAGCGCCACCATTCCGGTGCAAACGGCGCCACCTAAACTGGGCAGATTTGTTTTACAATATTAATCAATTTTTTTCTGTTTTTTTCTTTCGTAAAGAGTCTCCTTTTAATTCAAATCTATGTGCATTACCTGACAATCTGTCCATAATCGCATCGGCTACGGTATTCTCACCGATATATTCGTACCATTTGTTAACTGGTATCTGTGAAGATATCAATGTTGACCGCTTACCGTACCGGTCCTCAAGTATTTGTAAGAGTGCCAGCCGTGTAATTTTATCCATGGGATGTAAGCCAAAATCATCCAGGATTACCAATTGGGTTTTTTCGATTTGATTCAGCATCTTAATATAGGTTCCATCGAGTTTGGTTTGGGTGATTTTTTCTAAAAAACGCGTCATTCCCAGGTAAATAGTCTTGTATCCAAAGGTGCATGCCTGGCGCCCGATTGCACAAGCCAGATAACTTTTTCCGCAACCAGTGGCACCAGTAATAAGGATGTTTTCAGCGCGTTCAATGAAGCTGCAGTCAGCTATGTTCATGAGCTGATCTTGTGTTAGGTTTCTTCCGGAGTTACAATAAACCTGTTCAATGACGGCATGGTAGCGAAGTTTGCTCAGTTTTAACAGGGCCTGTGTTCTCAGGTGGGCCCTGTGCTGGATCTCTGCCTCTGATAAGCGGGCCATAAATTGATGGATGGAAGGTTGCTCTTGTACCGGCAATGATAAAACTGCCTGATAGGCGTCTGCCATGCCTGGCAGCTTTAACTGTTTCAACTGATCTAAAGTGATTTGTGTGTTCATGTTGTTAAAGTATTAGTGATTAATTGTATGCCTGTGGCCCACGAATGTTTTCATGGTCAGGGATTGATGAAAAAATGGTCATTTGATCCGTTTGTTCTTTATCCAGGTTGTTTGACAGTATATCGCTTATCAGGCGGTAGTTTACCCTGGGGGCATTAACGGCCCTTTTACATGCATTTTCAAAGCGATCTTCACCATACTGGCCTGACAGCCGCAATAATCCAAGGCAGGCATTATAGGCTTGTTCGGTGAACGTTTTAGACTCAAGGATACGGCTCATAATTTTATGTGAACACACGCCAAGCTGTTTCGCTTTCCCAAGAAAATAATCTGCATCCCAACCTTTGGTTTGCCTATACTTCTTATGTTTCTCGGGCATGTGTTCTTCCAGTGTTGTATAGCCATGCTTGCGGTAGTTGCGCCTGTGCACAGCAATACGGCGTAAATCAAGATAAACCTCTACCTCATCTGCATCATAGATAATCTTTACTTTTTTCCCTATGTGCTGATATGGAACACTGTACTGGTGCCAGTCTTCGCCCAGAATGATATGATAGTTCTTCTGCACCTTTGCCACAACGGTATGCTTGAGCACAAATGGCTCAGCTGGCAGGGCCTTAAGCAAAGGGAGCTCATGTTGCTCAAAAAGTTCCCTACGGTTATAGGCACGATTTTGTAAATGCTTGTTGTGATGTATATCTAAGCATTTGATTATATTGTCATTAAGCTCCTTCAGACTATAAAATATTTTGTTGCGCAGGGGAGCATATACACGCATATAAGCCAGGTGAACTGCTTGTTCAACACTGGGTTTGTCTTTAGGTTTAGATACCCGGGTAGCTGATAAACTGGTGTTATAGTACAATGACCATTGTTCACATACCTCTGAGAAGACCGGCTCGTACCTGTTGCTCTTTTTTACATATTGTTTCATGTTGTCGCTCAGTACATTCGCCGGGACGCCGCCAAAATAGCTCATACACCTTCCCAATGCCGGATAAAGGTATTCCTGGGTAGCGTATGGCAACGCTTCTATATAGCTGTATCCACTGAAAGGCAATACGCAAACAAGGACGGGGCAAGTGATGATCTCTGAAGTGGATATATCAACGTAACTCAACTTTTTACCGGCAAAATCAACCTGGACCCGCTCTGCGGGTTTATGCTCAAAATGCATGGTAGCTGAACTCTTGCGTTTGTCATTTACAAGATGTTCGCAAAACTGAGAATAACTGTATCCATCAGGGACTTCCAGCCTGTATTCTTGCCAAAGGGTGAGTTTGGTAACTCCGGTCCGGCATAGTTCGCTGTGAAAATAACTAAATCTGCTTTGCAAATCTTCCAGCCGTCTATCGGGCTCTTGTTCCCTATTACCAGTGTATAACAAAGCACCCAGATCTGCATCTGAAAGTTTGGATAACTGCTGCAACTCCAGTCCGCTTTGCTCAATCCTATGAATATATCCATCTATTGTATGCCGTCCTGAATGAAGGCTTAGGGCTATTTTTCGCTTGGATTGCCCTTGTTCCAAAAGTTGTATTATGCGTCGAATTTGTAACATCGTTATGGGTCGTTTTGACATAGTACCTGTTTTGCGACAAGGTACTCGATTGTTACAAATCTGCCCGGAAAGGTGGCGCCGTTTCTGCCGGAATGTCAGGTGAAATTATTTCTTATTCACCTGTTTCTAATCCCAATTTTCGCCACTTTGGAGGTGGCGCTGAATGGACCGGAATACTGGCGCCGAATGCTCCGGAATGGGTGGCGCCGATTGGACCGGAATAGTCAGAATGATTCAACAAGCGATAAATCAGGTGTTAAACCCATTGTTTGACCCTGAATTCTCGCCATTCAGCTACGGATTCAGGCCGGGAAAGAATGCCGGAC
>JALHHH010000066.1 GCA_022837485.1 Bacteroidales bacterium | reverse complement strand
CGGGAATACGTGGAGGATGAGGTCGGCTTCCAGGCTGCGGAAAAGCGATATCCGATCGTTCGTTGGTAAAATCTCTATTTCTTTCCAGTCGATAAACCGGTCGATGTGAATGCAGGCTTCGGCAACGGCTCTGGTGTAGCCCTGACCGAGAAACAGGATTTCAGCATCCGGAAACCTTTCCCTGATCTTCCCTGCAAGCGGCAGGGTAAGTATTACATCGCCAATGCTGTCGGTGCGGCTGATGACGATTCTCCGGTAACTGGTTTTCTTAGTCAAGGCCGGACGAGTTTTTCATTTGTAATTGCCTTATCTTTTTATACTTCCGGTAGGTTGCCCATGCCGAGATCCGGGCAATGGTAAAACCGGCTTTGCCGTCGAGAATGCCCAGCCGGATAAAATAATTTCGCAGAAATTTCGCAACCGGACTTAGCATCATAATCAGCCAGGGCGCCTTTCTGCCTTTTTCAAACTGTGATTTCGCCAGAATGGTGGTAAAATACTCTGCCTGGCGGTAGTGATCGTTGGTAGTATAGTAACTGAAGTGCAGGATATTGCCTTTCAGATGCGAAGTCGTGGCATTTTCGCCGGTAAGCTCGTATTTGTCGTGCGGATTTTCTCCTCCCCATCGCCCTTTGCGCGAATCCCACAGCCTGAGTTTGCGGTCGGGATACCATCCGCTGTGGCGGATCCACTGCCCGCAGTAGTTGGTAAGACGGTTCATGGTGTAGCCGTCGGAGACCCAGTTTTTCTTTACTTCCAGGATGGAAGCTTTCAGGGTTTCGTCAAGGGCTTCGTCGGCATCGAGTGAAAGAACGTGCGGATAGAGGGCATGGGTTACAGCCCTGTTTTTCTGCTGAATGTGACCGTCGAAAGCATGCTGAATAAACCGGACACCAAAGGCTGCGCATATTTCTGCAGTTCGGTCGGTACTGAAGGAGTCGAGCACTACGATGTCGTCGGCGACGTCTTGCACCGATTCGAGGCAGCGCCCGATGTTGCGTTCCTCGTTATATGCTATAATTACAACCGATAAAGGCGTCATTTACAAAATGGATGAGTTAAAGCCGGATCATCCGGTCCCGGGGCGTCCCGCAAAAGCCGGCTGGACAAATCTGCCGCATCATTACAAACCTACAAGAAATATCGCAGTTTACAAATACAGGGTGCAAATTTGCATCAAAAAGGCGATTGTTGCGGGAAAAATGACAATAAAAATAACGCAGCAGCAGCAGCTTTAAATCACTTTATGCTTCCATTTTCCCGATTTCATGTATAAATAGGAAAGCGAAGTCATAATAAAGAAATAGATGTATTCGCTGGCCCAGACGGCTTGGATGCGCAGCTGAAGTTTAACGGCAAATATCCAGGCGGCTATCAGATAAATGGCGATCGTGATTACTTCTATCATAAGTGCGGTGGCTGTATTGGCGGTTCCGCTTACGGCGTTGAAAAGTATGCCTCCGAAGGAAAACAGGAAAAGAGCAGTCATCACCACGTAAAAGGTTGGTACCGTTTGGGCGATCAGTTCCGGGTCGGAAGTATAGACGGAGATTAATATACGGGGTATAAGGGCCGAGATCAGCACAATTCCGCCGATCAGGGAGAAATTCAGAAGGGCAACCCGTTTGATCACCGGAATCACAAAATGGGGCTTCCCTTGTCCAATCATATTGCTGACCAGTGTATTTGTGGTAGAGCCAAATGCAAACGAGGGAATCATTAAAACGATATAGGCGCTGCGTATGATGTTCGAGATGGCGAGTGAACGTTCTCCGAGTTTTTCAACGATCATAAAAAAGATAAACCAGCCTGCCAGCGAGAGGAAATGCTGAATCATTACAAAAACTGAAATTTCGAGAGTTGTCCTTATCACACTTAAGTCGAGCCTTTTGAACCTGAAGAGCTGATATTTCTGAAGGTCAACTTTTTTCAGTGTGTATGCGAAGAAGAATACTGCGGAAGCCATTTCAGCGAGTACGGAAGCTATGGCTGCGCCTTTAATGCCGAGTGCTGGGAGTCCGAAATGGCCGAATATCAGAGCATAATCTAGTACAATATTCACTATTGCCATAATCAGGGCATTCCAGGTAAGCACCCGGGTGCTGGCAGTGCCTATATAAAACGACCTCAGCAGTACGTTGGCAAATGCAAAAAAGAGTCCGTAGATTCTGTATTGCAGAAAATCCATGCTGGCAGTATACACTGTTGCGGAGGCGATCATTGCTTTAAGAGCTGCAGGTGAAAAGATCTTTATCAGCGTAAAAAGCAATAAGGCGAACAGCATCAGGAAGTAGAGGCTGTTATCGGTAATTTTTCCGATTTCCGCGTATTTCTTTTCCCCGTTTCTGCGGGCAATCAGGATCTGTCCGCCGATGCCAAAACCGAAGCCCAGCATAAACAGCGATATATAGAAAAGTCCGGCCAGAGCCGATGCGCCCAGCTCCACTTCACCTACTCGTCCCAGAAAAGCAGTATCGGTAACGTTTACTACATTCTGGGCAATAAGGCTCAGGATAATCGGGAGTGAGATGTCCCATATTTTACGGTAGGATGGCAGGGCGCTCATAAATTGGCGGCAAAGATACGGAATCCCATCCAAAAGATAATTTACTGTTTTTCAGATCGGATTGCCTGCTCTGCCCAACGGGGTTTACGGAAGCGGGAAGCGCCAGAGCGGCAGGTTCCAGAACACGGGTTTGCCGGTGGCCTATTTTCTCCAGAAAGCAGCGGAGAAGAGTATCAGCACGGTAAAGAGTTCAAGACGGCCAAGCATCATAAGGAAAGAAAGCAGCCACTTGCCTGCAACAGGTATGGTGCTGTAGTTTAAAGACGGACCCACAATTCCCAGTCCGGGGCCAATGTTACCGAGACTTGCCGCAACGGCTCCCAGAGCCGATTCAAATTCAAGGCCCAGCATCGAAAGCAACAGCGACCCGAAGCCGAAGATCAGTATATATATCAGAAAGAATGCCAGTACGTTGAAGATGATCTGCTGAGAGATGGCTTTTCCATTTAGCCTTACCGGAAGCAAAGCCTGCGGATGGATGATGCGTTTCAGCTCCAGTGCACTGTTTTTCAGAAGCAGAATTATCCTGACGATTTTGATGCCCCCGCCCGTTGATCCGGCACACCCCCCGGTAAACATCAGCAGAAATATCAATACCCATGTAAAATAGGGCCAGAGCAGATAATCGCTGGTGATGTAGCCTGTGGTGGTAACAATGGATACTACCTGAAAAAGCGAATCACGGAATGCTTTAGCGGGTGCAATGTGCTGAATAAGAATCAGGGCCACCGTTATTACCAGTGTCGAAAGAACCAGCAAAAGGGTATAATGCCGTAATTCTTCGTTTTTGAATACCTTCCCGAACTGCCGTTTCAGGAACAGATAGTGCAGGGTAAACGAAATCCCGGCAAGGTACATAAAGACAATAATAACGTATTGCAGGTATGGGGAGAAGCTGGCAATGGAGTCGTTTTTCGTGGAGAAACCTCCGGTAGCCATGGTTCCGAATGCGTGGCAGAGAGAGTCGAAGAGACTTAGACCGCCAGCCATCAGCAATGCCGTTTGAGCCAGCGTCATTATAACATAGATGATCCACAGGCGTTTGGCGGTCTGTGTAATTCGCGGATGCAGTTTGTCGGGCGTAAGTCCGGGCACTTCGGCGATGAAGAGCTGCATGCCTCCGACTCCAAGGAAGGGAAGTATGGCCAGCGACAGGACAATGATTCCCATACCGCCGATCCAGTGTGTCATGCTTCTCCAGAAAAGGATGCCTTCGGGCAAAGCTTCTATATCGGTAAAAATGGTAGCACCGGTGGTGGTGAATCCCGACATGGTTTCGAAAAAGGCATCGGTAAAGCTGGTAGTGGTTCCACTGAGGATAAATGGGAGAGCTCCGAAAAATGAAATGGTGACCCAGGTAAGCGTTACCACTATGTATCCTTCGCGTTTGCCGATGGAGTTCTGGTCGAGTTTTCTGTTTGTCGCCCAGAGCAGGATACCTGTCAGGCCCGTAATGCCTCCAGATATCAATAAAGGAAGAAAGTCGTGCGACGGGTCGAACAGCCGCAAATGATGCAGGAACCCGGGATCGTACCATGCCGAGAATCCCAGGCTGGTGAACATAAACAAGCCTTCGATCACCAGCAGTAATCCGGTGATTTTAAGAATGGCATTCAGGTTTATTTTACGCTTGCCGGCCATGGCTTACCCGATTCGGAAAGGTGCGAAAGTTATAAAAATAAATCAATGGAACAGATCCTGAACCTTGCTTATGGCTTCAGGGATTGCAAATACCACAACCTTGTCGCCTTCCTGTATCTGGAAATCGCCCACTGCGATATAGCTCTGCATACCTCTTACAATCCCGCCTATAATGCTGCCGCGGGGGATGTCAATTTTTTTGATGGGCCTGCGCGTTACATAAGCACCCGGTTTTACAACGAACTCAAGCACTTCGGCATCGATACCGCTGAGACATTTGATGCTGGTAACCTCGGCATCCATTGTGAAGCGGACGATATACGAAGCGGTGATCAGCTTCTTGTTGATGATGGTTTCTATGCCGATGCTTTGCGATATGGTGATGTAGTCGATGTTTTCTACCAGGGGGATCACCCGCTTAACTCCGAACCGTTGCGCCAGAAGACAGGTAAGGATGTTTGTTTCGTAGTCGTTGGTAACCGCTATAAAAGCATCCATATTGCGTATGCCTTCATCCTCAAGCAGGTCGATGTCGCGGGCATCGGCATTGATGATCAGGGTATGTTCCAGCTGGTCGATCAGATTGAGGCAGCGTTCCTTGTCAATTTCAATCAGCTTGACGTTCATGTCGCGCTCAATCCGGCGGGCCGTTTTTCTGCCGATGCGACCTCCTCCGACTATCATTACGTTCCGGATGTCCTGCTTTTCCTTTCCGCCAAGCCTGAGAAGCGAATCTACCCCGTCGGGCTTGGTAATTACATAGGCCAGGTCGTTTAGTTTAAATACATCGTCTCCTTTCGGAATGATGGTTTTGTTGTTGCGGTGTATGGCAATAGCCCTGAAATCGAGCCTGGGGTTTTCATGCGCAACCTCGTTCAGGGTTTTGTTGAGCACCAGGGCTTTTTCGTCGAGTTTAATAAGAAACAGCGACAAACGGCCTTCCGAGAAGTCAAATATTTCCGTAGCTGCCGTCTGCCCCAGCAGTTTTACGATTTCCTTGGCGGCAATGCGTTCGGGACAAACCATGGCGTCTATCCCCAGGGAACGCATAATTTCGCGGTTCTCAATGGTAAGGTACTCGGTATTGTTGATGCGGGCAATGGTTCTTCGGGCACCAAGCTTTTTCCCGAGCACACAGGTGGTGATGTTTATTTTTTCATCGTGAACCACCGAAATCAGCAGGTCGGCACGACGCACATTGGCCTGTTCCAGCACACGGATGGATGTGGAATCCCCGGTGATGGTCATCAGATCGGTGTGCGTTTCAATCATCTTCAGCAACTCCTGATGCGGATCTACGATGGTGATATTATGGTTTTCACCGGAAAGCATCTTGGCCAGGTGAAATCCAACCTCTCCGTCTCCGGCAATGATGATGTTCATTTCAGTAAGGTTTGAAATTAACCTGCAAAGGTACTACTTTTCATCCTCAATTACGTGTGGTTTTATGAGTGTGATGGTTTATGCGGCAGCTGAAGAAGATTTCATTCCGGGTAATGAATTTCTCTATCAAGAAACCAAATTACTTCAAAACGGCAGTTATTGTTAGGTTTTTTCGCGGGCGAAAACTGCACAGCGAAATCCTGAGGCTGTTTTCAGGAAAGGGGATGCGATTATTCTTAAATTTGCCGGGTACCATCCGGCAAGGATCATGACCCCACAGATACCGTTAAAACTGCTCAATACCATCGATGCCCCGGCCGACCTGCGCAGGCTCAGGGAAGAGGATCTCCCTCTGCTTTGCAGCGAGATACGGCAGTTTATTATTGAGGTTATTTCGTCCAATCCCGGTCACCTGGGTGCCAGCCTGGGAGCCGTTGAGCTTGCCGTGGCTATCCATTACGCATTCAATACACCCGTTGATAAACTTATCTGGGACGTCGGTCATCAGGCATACGCCCATAAAATCATCACAGGAAGGCGGGATCAGTTTCATACCAACCGTACCTTCGGCGGCATCAGCGGCTTTCCAAAGATGAGTGAAAGCGAATACGATGCCTTCGGAGTGGGTCACGCCTCCACCTCGATCTCCGCTGCCCTTGGCATGGCTACGGCCGCACGGCTTATGGGGGGAGAGAATGAACAGCATATAGCCGTGATCGGCGACGGTGCCATGACCGGAGGTATGGCCATGGAAGCCCTGAACAATGCCGGTGTCTCCAATACCAACCTGTTGGTGATCCTCAACGACAACGGCATCGCCATCGATAAAAACGTTGGTGCCATGCGCGAGTATCTGCTCGATATTGTTACCTCCAGGGCTTATAACAAGCTGAAAGACAAAGTGTGGAAACTGATGGGTGGAAATACCAGCTACGGCAAGAATTCACGGGCCGTGGTCAAGCAGATCGGGAACGCCCTGAAAAGTACCATTCTTAATAAAAGCAACCTTTTCGAAGCCTTTAATTTCAGGTATTTCGGACCGGTCGATGGACACGATGTGGTGAGGCTTACCAAACTTCTGCACGATATCCGCAACATCCCGGGTCCGCGCCTGTTGCATGTAATTACCGTGAAAGGAAAGGGTTTTGAGAAGGCCGAACAGGATCAGATTCTATACCACTCACCGGGTGTGTTCGATAAAACTACCGGTGAGATCATCGAAAAACCCTGCAAAAGCCTGCCGCCGAAATACCAGCATGTCTTCGGGAAAACCATCATCGAACTGGCGGAGAAAAATCCTAAAATCGTTGGGGTTACCCCCGCCATGCCATCGGGGTGCTCGCTCAATATGATGATGAGCGTAATGCCCCACCGGGCCTTCGATGTGGGTATTGCCGAGCAGCACGCCGTAACCTTTTCGGCCGGTATGGCTGCCCGTGGATTGATACCTTTCTGCAATATCTATTCATCGTTTATGCAAAGGGCCTACGATCAGGTAATTCACGATGTGGCCCTGCAGGGCTTGCAGGTGGTGTTCTGCCTCGACCGGGGCGGACTGGTAGGCGAAGATGGCCCTACCCATCACGGTGCTTACGACCTTGCGTATTTCAGAGCCATCCCCGGACTTACCATTGCAGCACCCATGAATGAATGGGAGCTCCGGCACCTGATGTATACCGCCCAGCTCGATGGCAAAGGCGCCTTTGTTATCCGCTACCCGAGGGGCAGAGGATTGTCTGTTGAATGGAAGAAACCGTTTGAGGAAATCACGGTAGGTACCGGCCGTAAGTTGAGAGAAGGAGATAAGGTTGCCATATTATCTATAGGCCACCCCGGAAACTTTGCTGCCGAAGCATGCGACATCCTTGAGCGTGAAGGCATTTCAGCCGGACATTACGATATGCGCTTCCTCAAACCCATTGACGAACAATTGCTGCACGATGTGTTTAAAAAATACAACCGCATCGTTACCGTTGAAGACGGAACCATCAGCGGCGGACTCGGCAGCGCGGTACTCGAATTCATGGCTGAACACGCATACCAGTCCCGGCTTACCCGGCTTGGAATACCCGATGAATACATCGCCCAGGGCAGTCCTGCTGAGTTGTACGCACTGTGCGGCTACGATACGGAGGGCATCTGCCGTACCGTCAGAGATATGGTAAAATCCTGAAATTCAACATTCCCGATTATTACCGGCTTTCTGGATAAGAGCAGATACCGGGAGTATATCCCCAAAAGTCCGGCTCCATTGGGGCTCGAAAATACCGTCACGTTTTACGAAGGATGCGGAGCACTGACAGTTAGGCTATTAATTGAGACTTTACCCTCTGTTAATTGACTGTTTAAGGCAATGATATTTACTTTTGTACGTTTAAGTTTGCCGACGATATAAAGTTCGCATGCAAAGTAATTTCAACAAAAAGAGGCTTATCATCCGTTTGCTGTTATGGGTTGTCGCATTAGCCCTGGTCACAGCGCTTGCTCTTCTTATTGCCGGTTTTGTCAACGGCGATAAGATCAAGCAGCTGGTGGTAGGCGAGATCAACCGTCACCTGCAGGTGCCCGTTGAGGCTGGGGAGGTGGAGTTTACTCTTTTCAGGGATTTTCCGGATGCATCGGTTGTATTCCGGAACGTAGAAATAAAACCCCCGGCAGGATTTCCGGAAGCCCCCGCTTTGGCGCATGCCCGCAGCATCAGCCTGAGAATGGGGTGGTACGGACTGCTTACCGGAAATTATACCATCCGCGTGTTGCAGATCAGCAATGCGGCCATCTCTATGTGGAGCGACGGAAAAGGGAACACCAATTACAACATCTGGAAACCGGCAGGAGCGGGCAGCGGGAAAAAGGTGGAATTTGACATTCAGAGGGTTATACTGCGTGAAACCGAGGTCTACTACACCGATCTTTCGACGGGCACTAATGTAGGTGCTGCTTTCCCTTATTTTACCCTTAGCGGGAAGGTTAAAGACGATCGGGTAAATGCTTCTCTTTCGGGAAGTGTTCTTACGCGGCGACTGCTTTTTAACGATACCGACTATGCCGTTGAAGGCGTTATTGAACTGCAGTCGGTGGTTGCGTTAGATATGGCTGGCAGCGGGTTTTCGTTCGGACCCGCCTCGGTCAGGATGCATGGCCTGCGTTTCAGGGGCTCCGGAGAAATGGCGTTCGGCGAAGGTCCCAGACCCTATAAGCTTTTTATTTCTGCAAGTAAAGCCGACATTGCCTCGCTTTCAGCTTTGGCACCGGAAACGTATTTCCGAAAGATTGAAAAGTTTAAACCCGGGGGAAGGATAGATGCAACGATGAACCTGAGCGGTGACCTTGACGGGGAAACAAAACCTTCGTTCACCCTCGAATTCTCCATCGACCGGGGCAGTTTTGTTTATGAAGGAAGTAAAATCCGTTTCAGCTCGGTGGAAGCGGATGGAACGTTTGTATATCCGGGACAGCAGGGAAAGGAGAGGCTTGAAATATCGAAAATAGAAGGGCATGCCGGGAAAGGCAGATTCAGCGGCCGGCTTACCATGCTGAAACTCCGGGATCCCATCCTGAACCTGGATCTGAAGGCAGATCTTTACCTGGAGGAGTTTGCCGGGATTCTGGCACCGGATAAGATTCAGAATCCGGAAGGGCGACTTATTGCCGACGTTCATTACGAAGGTACGCCTGCCTCCGGAGCTGCTGCAGGCGAAAAAGCCAGCGGAATGGTTAGCCTGAATAATGCAGGATTTTCCCTTTTGCCAACCGGAAAGCGCATCGGCAACATTCAGGCGTCACTCGAGCTGGATGACGGCTCGGTCAGGGTTGATCAGCTGAGTTTCAGAACCGGGGAGAGCGACCTGAGCATGAACGGTCATTTTTACAAGCTTGCTGCATTCCTGTTTTCTGAAGGACAGCCTCTTACTTTTGAAGCGGATTTAAAATCTACCCGGCTCAGGCTGGAAGACCTGATGCCGCCGCCAGGAACATCCGGAAACGGAAACCAAAACGGACCGGCTCAGCAGCTTCTTCCGCCCCGCTTTCGTTTTAAGGCATCCCTTAAATGCGATAATTTTTCTTACCGCCGCTTCAGCGCCACCCAGGTGCAGGGAAATCTCAGGCTGGAAGATCAGGTGCTCCGTCTCGACGATTTTTCGATGAAAGCAATGGACGGTAGCATAAGCGGGAGCGGGGTGCTCAACAACCGCTATGCCGATCATGCACAGCTTGTGAGCCGGGCCAGCATAACCGACGTGGATATTCAACGGCTCTTTTACGAATTTGAAGACTTCGGGCAAACCAGTCTGCAAAGCCGTCACCTGAGGGGAAAAGGAGATGCTGAAGTGCAGTACGGAGCCCGCATGGATAACCGCCTGAATACCGATGTGTCGTCGGTAAGTGCCATCGCAGAACTGGAAATCAGAAACGGACAGCTTGTCGGATTTGAACCCCTGCAGGAGTTGTCGAGGTTTCTGGATGCCGATGAACTTAGAAATGTGAAATTTTCAACTTTAAAAAACCGTATCGAAATTGCCCGCAGCACGGTCATCATCCCGCGCATGGAAGTGAGATCATCGGTGATGGATCTGAACGGTTACGGTTCGCATACGTTCGGCAATGAAATCGACTATCATATCAACGTATTGCTGTCCGACATCGGTAAAAACAGAAAGAGAAATCCGCCTCCTGCCGATGCCTCCGAAATTACCCAAAGCGGCGGTACCCGGCTGTTTCTGCACCTGAGCGGCACCGTTGATAACCCGGTATTCCGTTACGACCGGCGGGAAGTAATGAAGAAAATGGGCGACGATTTCCGCAACCAGCGCGAAGAACTTCGCCAGGTTTTCCGTTCCGAATTCGGTAAAGAAAAGAAACAACCTGCGAACAATACAACGAAGCAGAACGCAGAAAAATTCGAAATAGAGTGGGATGAGGACTAACACGGTATTATAATTAAACTGAAAACCCGATATTTGTACTTACAAGCCTGAGCGGATGAACCTGAGCAAACTGATGCGACCCCGTGTCACCAATATTTACGAACAGAAAAAAGCCTGGAAACGCTGGCTTTTTCTCGTTGCATTGCTGATTGTTGGGTTTTCGCTCTGGTATACCAATCTGATGATTAAAAATATTGCCAGGGATGAACGGAATAAAATTACCACCTGGGCCAATGCCATTCAGCAGCAGGTAAACCTGGTAAACTATACCGACGATTTTTTTGATCAGATCCGGGTTGAGGAACGCAAGCGCGTTGAAATCCTTGCCGAAGCAACCGAACGCCTCGCCGAATCGGGCGATAACGAAAACATATTGTTTTATCTCAGCATCATCTCAAAGAATACCTCCATTCCGGTTGTTCTGGCCGATGAAAAAGGCAGGATTATGGAAGCCAGGAACGTGGATTTTAGTCCGGATACGGTAAGGCAGTTCACCCCGGAGCTGATGGAGGAATTCTCGGTATATCCCCCGCTTAAACTCGACTATTATTCGGGAAATTACGTGTACTTCTATTACAAGGACTCCCGGCTTTTTTCGGAGCTTAAGGTGGTTCTCGACGACCTGGTGGAGTCCTTTTTTAATGAGGTGGTGAATAATTCGGCCTCGGTGCCGGTAATCATTACCGACAGTACACGTACCTCGCTGGTAGCCTGGGGGATGATTGACTCAACAAGGGTAGCTGATACACTGTTTATCAGACAGACGATAGAAGAGATGTCGGCCTCCAACGATCCCATCGAAATTGTGATCGCAGACCGGAAACATTTTATCTATTACAAAGATTCATTTCTGCTGACGCAACTTCGCTATTTCCCCATTGTTCAGCTGGCAATCATAGGTATCTTTCTGCTGGTGTCGTATCTGCTTTTCAGCACGGCCCGCCGCTCGGAGCAGAATCAGGTGTGGGTGGGACTGGCCAAGGAAACCGCCCATCAGCTTGGTACCCCTCTGTCGAGCATGATGGCCTGGGTTGAATACCTGAAAACAAAAGATATTGGAGAAGATACTATAGAAGAGCTGGAGAAGGATGTCAATCGACTGAATACCATTGCAGAGCGATTTTCAAAAATAGGATCCGCGGCCAGCCTAAAAACCGAAAACCTGGTAGATGTGGTGTATAATGCCGTTGCTTACCTGAAAACACGCACTTCCAATAAGGTAGTATTTCAGCTTTCTCCTGCCCGTGGTTCGGTAATCCTGATTCCCATGAATTATCAGCTGTTCGACTGGGTGATTGAAAACCTGGTAAAAAACGCCGTCGACGCCATGTCGGGACAGGGGCAGATAAGCATAGAAATGACGGAGGAAGACAGACTTGTGCATATCGATATTACCGACACAGGGAAAGGAATTTCGCGCAAAAAATTCCGCACTATCTTCAATCCGGGTTATACCAGCAAACAGAGGGGATGGGGACTCGGCCTTTCCCTTTCGCAGCGTATCATACGCGAAATCCATAACGGACGTATCTTTGTTAAAGCATCTGCACCGGGGAAGGGAACAACCTTCCGGATAACACTGATAAAGTAAGGCAGCCGTGCGTCGTGCATAGAAAAACCGGTCTGAATGACAAATTATAAAATTCACAGATTCCCGGATTCTAGAATAGCCAGCATCGATGTTTGCGAGATTGGGAAACAAAAACATCATGTTACCGGATTGGTTGAATTTGATGTTACATTGAGTAGGAAGAAGATTAGAGAATACAATAAAGCGCATTCCGAAAAGATATCATTTAATGCCTGGCTGATAAAGGTAATTGCCTGTATTGTTAAGAAATATGAAACATCGGGTTCCTACCTGACCGGGAAAAACAAGCTGATCATTTTTGATGATATAAACGTATCTGTAGTTGTAGAAAAAGATGTCAAAGGCACAAAAGTTCCTGTACCGATGATTATTGAAAAAGCAAATGAAGCAAGTATTGAATCTATAACAATGCAGATAGCAGAGGCAAAAAACAGGGAATTTACGGAAAATGATATTGTACTTCTGAAGAAAACGCAGAGATCGGAGAGGGTTTACTATTTACTTCCGGGATTTGTAAGACGATATTTTTAAGAAAATGGGAAATGTGGCATTTACCTCAATTGGAATGATGGGTAAGGTAAATGGGTGGTTTATTCCTATTTCAGTACATCCCGTTTGTTTTGGATTAAGTTCCATAATTAAGAAACCCTACGTAATCGATGAAAAAATAGAGATAAGTGAAATATTAAAGATGTCAATTCTAATAGACCACGATGTGATCGATGGAGCACCGATGGCACGCCTGATAAGCGATTTATCGAAAAATATTGAGAATGGATTAATGTTTACAGGTCCAAACGCACACGACCGGGTATAAAACAAAGCGGTTGCAGGGGATGGAGAGGGTTACAGCCCGCTACCGGATCGGTAAAGGCGAACGGCGGTAAAGCTCCGGACGCCATTGCAATATATGCCCGGACCGAAAGACGATAAAGCACACCCTGTTATTATTTGCTCAGTCTTCCCGGATTCTGATCCAGAAAATTTTTCCATCCCGAATAATTCTTCCCGGATTGTGCAGGTTCGCGCTGGTAATAGTGGCAAACGGCTACTGCAACGGCATCGGTGGCATCCAGCATTTTTGGAAGAGTTTCCAGCTTAAGCAGGTTAAGAAGCATACCGGCAACCTGTTCCTTTGAGGAATTTCCATTTCCCGTAATGGATTGCTTGATACGCCTCGGCGAATACTCAAAAATGGGAATGTCGCGGTACAATCCGGCAGCCATGGCTACTCCCTGTGCCCTCCCCAGTTTGAGCATCGACTGTACGTTTTTACCGTAAAACGGAGCTTCAATGGCCAATTCATCGGGGTGATAACGGTCGATCAGTGCCAGAACCGAGCTGAAAATGCGCTTCAGCCTCAGAGCCTGCGGATCCTTGTACGAGAACTTGAACACATCCAGGGCGATCAGCTCTAATTTCTTACCTTTATCGGCTATAAGGCCGTAACCCATTACCTGGGTTCCGGGGTCAATACCCAGGATGATGCGGTCAACTGCCATTTTTCAGAAACCGTGTGGGGATGTACATGAATGCAAAGGTAAGGAAAATGCTGAATACCCTGGCCCGCATCCTGATTGTTGGCCTGGCCTGCTGGTTTATTTACCGCCAGGTATTTGTACAGGGCGATTTCGGTGCTTTTCGCGATCGGATAGCGAAGGGAATAGCATCCGGACCTTTCCTTTTTCCTGCTCTTTCTGCTCTGTTGCTTGTCCCCGTCAACTGGAGTCTTGAAGCCTTCAAATGGCGGATGCTTATCCGTCCGCTTGAGCCGGTTACCTTTGGCGCAGCCCTGAAATCGGTACTCACCGGCATCACCCTGAGTCTGTTCACCCCCAACCGCACCGGCGATTTTCTCGGACGTGTTTTTACCCTCCGCCGTGCCAATCCCGTTAAGGGAGCATTGCTTACCATTGCCGGTAGCATAACCCAGCTGATTGTCACCCTGGTGGCAGGTTTGCTTGCACTTGTGTTTTACCTTCCCCGATATGCAGGGTTCACGGAAATATGGCAAAACTACCTGTATGCCGGACTTGTTATTATAAGCCTGACATTGTCGGCTTTACTGGTACTTTTTTGTCTCAGGGTACCGGTTATCGGATTGAGTCTTCACCGGCTCATCCGGCCATCCTGGAGGAAAATCAGGTTGTATCTTAGCGTAATTGAGCGCATAAAGCGAAAAACCATGCTGAGGGTGCTCCTGCTCAGCACCTTGCGTTATGTTGTGTTCTCGGGTCAGTTTTACCTTCTGCTGCGGGCATTTGAACTTCCCGTTCCATATCTGCATGCGCTGATGCTTATTGCGATGACCTATTTTGTGATGAGTGCCATACCGACCGTTGCACTTGCCGATCTGGGAATCCGAGGGTCGGTATCCATTTATTTCCTCGGCAGGTATTTTCCTGCCTCAGAAACTGCCGCTGCGGCCATTTTGTCGGCATCAACCCTGATCTGGATCATTAATCTGGCAGTGCCTGCCCTTGCGGGAATATTGTTTATACGGAGACTTAATTTCACGGGCAGAAAGGAAAAGTATGCAGGTTGATGCGATGGTTATTCTTTTCCTTCCGGTGATGGTTTCACTGGGCTATATTTATCTTATGCTTCGGATTAAAAGAGGCTGGGATCGCCTGTCCGGTGCATCAGAAGCAGCAGATGTTAGGGTAAGCATACTTATCGCCGTCCGGAATGAGGAGGATTCGATTACCCGCTGCCTCAGCAGCATTATGCAGCAGCAGTACGATCGCAGAAAGATCGAAGTAATTGTCATCGACGATGCTTCGGAAGATAAAACCCCCGAGCTTGTGGAAGCTTTCAGCCTTGCTAATCCGGAACTTACGCTTAAACTGATACGCCTGAAAGGGCAGGGGAGCGGTAAAAAGCAGGCCATACGCATGGGACTGGAGCAGGCAGGTTCGGAAGTAATACTCACTACGGACGCCGATTGCACCCACCATCCCGGGTGGATTGCAGCCATGACCTCTGTTTTGGTTGGAAAAAAAGCAGTCTTTGTATCGGGTCCCGTAACCATTCGCCCGGCTGAAACCCTATTTCAGCGTTTCCAATTTCTGGAATTCGGCTCTTTGGTGGTTTCCGGTGCCGGGGCTGTTGGAGCAGGATTTCCCCTGATGTGCAACGGCGCCAGTCTTGCTTATCGCCTCAGTGCCTATCGCAGCCTCCCGGCCGATGCATTCATAACGAATACGCCTTCAGGCGACGATGTCTTTTTGATGCTTGCCATGGCGAAAGCCTTCGGAATCAGTAAAATAAGTTTTGCACGCGACGCCAGAGCTATGGTTTATACTCTGCCTGCTCCTTCGCTACCGGCATTTATGCTCCAGCGGATGCGCTGGGCTTCGAAAAGCAGATTTTACCGGAACGGTCTGCTGACGTCCACAGCTGCCGTGGTTTTGCTGATGAATCTTGCGATCGCGGCATTGTTTGCTGCGGCCATTGTCAATCGGGAATGGCTGCCGGCATTTGCTGTTCTGCTGCTGGTAAAAACCCTGGCCGATGCGCCCCTGCTGATATCGTTTCTGAAATTTGCCGGAATGGCGCGACTGAAGTGGTGGATTATTCCGGCCGAACCGTTGGTGGCATACTATACGGTAGCAGCCGGTATTGCCGGTCAGTTTGCCGGAATAAAATGGAAAGGCAGAAACATCAGGGGTGGATAATGCCTTCGGGTTCCATGTGAATGGTAGTAGTAATTCCCAGATCTGATTTCAGCCGTTTTTCAACACGGGTTGCTATTTCATGGGCATCCTGAATCGACATATCTTTGGGCAGCTTCATGTGCATAGTCATTTCGGTGTGCTCCCCGTAGCGGTGAACGTGAATGTGGTGGGGTTGGAGTGCCAGCAGGCTTTCGCTGGTGCATATTTCATCGATTTGCTTGATAAGTTCAGGTTCGGGTTTTTCGCCCAGCATGGTGTCGATGGCATCGCGCAGGATATCGTATGCGGCATAAAAGATCATAATCGCGACAATAATTCCAAGTACTCCGTCGATCCACCACCAGTATTTGCCAAGAAATATACCTGCCAGGATTACCAGGGAAGAGATGGCATCGGAACGGTGATGCCAGGCATCCGCCCTCACCGAACGCGATCCGGTTTTGCGGTAGATTTTAAAGGCATATTGCGCCATTGCTTCCTTACCGATCACTGAAATTACCGTTGCAATTACAGCAAGAGAGCCATAGTTAACCATTTCGTGATCGCGCAGACGGTTTACACCTTCCGCGACAAAATTAAATGCTACCACGCTGAGCAATACTCCGATCACTAGTGCAGCGATCAGTTCGGCACGGCCATGACCAAATGGATGTTCGCTGTCGGCGGGCTGACCTGCAATCCGGATGCCGGCAAGAACCACAATGCTGGTCAGCGAATCGGAAAGGGTATGCCAGGCATCGGCAATGATAGCGATGGAGCCGGTAACAATGCCTGCCCACATTTTCAGCAAAAAGAGCAGGGAATTTCCGATGATGGAAACCCATCCTTCCTGAGTGGCAAGCTTCTGCTTTGTGTTTTTCATGGGAACCGGGTTGATTGAATTATTCTGATTCCGAATCGGAATGCAATAAGAGAGACGCCAGATGCAGGTCAAGGGCTGTTGTGATTTTCAGGTTTTCCGGACTCCCTTCAAAGAGTGTAATTGCAAAACCCAGGCTTTCAACCAATTGAGCATCGTCGGTGAAGTTTCGGAAAGAAAGACTTTGGTATGCTTTGCGGAGAACGTTAAGGGGAAAGCACTGTGGCGTTTGAATTCTCCGGATCATTGACCGATCGATGGGTGTACTGCCCTCCGTGGTAATTTGCCGGAGCGAATCGGTGATTTCGGTGCAGGGAACTGCATTATGCCCTTTGGAAGCCAGTATGAATCCTTTACTGATGATCTCTTTACTTACCAGAGGCCTTACGCCATCGTGCACTGCCACCACACCTTTGGCAGCAGCGATGGCATCCAGGCCGTTTTTAACCGAGTCGCCCCGGGTATTTCCTCCCGCTACGCGCAGGTGGGGGATGCTGAAATTGTGTTCGGAGCATAGCATATCCCAGGTGCTGATGTGTGCTTCGGGTAACACCAGGATTATCTCCATTCCGGACGTTGACTGGCTGAATGCCCGGATGGAATGCATGAGAACCGGCACATCGTCAAGAAGGAGAAACTGCTTGGGAGTAGTACTGCCCATACGCTGACCGGAGCCACCGGCTACGATGATTGCAAATTGATTCACACCTGAAAAATAAACACAAACCTACATGAAAAAGCAGCACCACACAAGAGGCGGCTCAAAAAATGCCTGTAAGCCGAAAGGCTGTCACGGGCGTGTCGCCGGCAACAGCCTTTCGTTGGAAATATCTCTTTCTTAAAGGATCAGCATCGCATCGCCATAGGTAAAGAAGCGGTATTTTTCGTTGATGGCTTCTTTATAGGCTTTCATCAGGAAGTCGAAATCGGTAAAGGCGGCAGTCATCATAAGCATTGGAGACTGTGGCAGGTGGAAGTTGGTAATCATAGAGCTGGGGATGCTGAAATCGTAGGGAGGGAATATAAACTTATTTGACCAGCCTCTGAAGGGTTTAAGCATTCCCGAGATGGTAACCGAAGATTCAACGGCTTTCATGGTAGTGGTACCTACAACGCAAACCTGTTTGCGATTTTCTTTGGCTTTGTTTACGATTCTTACGGCATCCTCTTCAATGATAAGCTCTTCGGAGTCCATTTTATGTTTGGTAAGGTCTTCCACGTCGATGGCTCTGAAGTTGCCAACACCGGCATGCAGCGTAACGGAAGCGAAGGCAGAGCCTTTCAGTTCGAGGCGTTTCATGATTTCGCGGCTGAAGTGGAGGCCGGCGGTGGGTGCTGCTACCGCACCTTCTTTGGATGCGTAGATGGTTTGATACCAATCTTTGTCCTCGGGAATAATATCGCGGATAGCCTGAAGTTCTTCAGGAAGCGGTGTTTTACCAAGGCTTTCTATGGTCTTTTTGAATTCTTCGTACGGGCCGTCGAACAGGAACCGCAGGGTACGGCCGCGGGAGGTGGTGTTGTCGATCACTTCAGCAACCAGCGAATCGTCGTCACCAAAATAGAGTTTATTTCCGATGCGGATTTTACGGGCAGGATCAACCAGAACATCCCATAAACGGGCTTCTGCATTCAGCTCCCTGAGAAGGAAAACGGTGATTTTCGCCCCTGTTTTTTCCTTTTCTCCCGTAAGAAGAGCAGGAAATACTTTGGTGTCGTTGATGATGAAGACATCCCCTTCTCCAAAATAATCCAAAATATCGGTGAACATTTTGTGCTCAATGGTCTTTTCCTTACGGTTGAGCACCATAAGCCTCGAAGATCCCCGGTCTTCTACCGGTTGCCGGGCAATGAGTTCGTTGGGCAGTTGGTAACGAAATTGTGAGAGTTTCATTCTGAAGAAGTTTTATGTAAAGTTGAATACGTTGTCGGAGTAACGGGAAATAAAAAATAATTTACCGTTTCAAAAAAAAATGTATGTTTGCATTGGCTCTGTGCCTGAAAATCCCTGCTTCCCCCTGCCAAAAACAGAATTCCATATTTCCTGCTCCCTGCAAAAGGGGTGCAAAAGTAACACTAATTTGCCGAAAAATCAAGGGATTAGCAGGTTAATTTTTAACAAATGTCAAAATCATTTCATAAGGCTGAAAAAAAATTTATAATTTTGCAGCCTCAATGCTGAGTTTGTAACCCCTTTTAGCACACCTGCAATGGCCACAGTGGTTAACATTTTCTCGGGCAGAGCCACCCGTTACCTGGCCGAAAAAATCGCGGACAGTTACGGTAAAAAGCTGGGCGATGTCCTTGTAACGGATTTCTCCGACGGGGAATTTCAACCCTCCTTCGAAGAGAACATCCGTGGCAACGACCTTTTTATCGTTCAGTCAACCTTTGCTCCGTCCGATAATCTTTTTGAGCTGCTTCTGATGATCGATGCCGCAAAAAGAGCATCGGCACGCCATATCATTGCCGTAATTCCTTACTTCGGCTTTGCCAGGCAGGACCGGAAAGACAAACCCAGGGTTTCAATAGCAGCAAAGCTTGTAGCCAACCTGCTCACCGCTGCCGGAGTTCAGCGCATCATTACCATCGATTTGCATGCCGATCAGATTCAGGGATTCTTTGATGTACCGGTCGATCACCTCTACGCCTCTTCCATATTTATTTCCTTTATCAAGCAACTGAACCTTCCCAACCTGGTAATGGCTTCCCCCGACACCGGCGGAACCCGCAGAGCTGCTGCCTACGCGAAAATATTGAATACCAGTTTTGTAATTTGTTACAAGCAACGCTCAAAAGCCAACCAGGTGGATACCATGTCGCTCATCGGCGATGTTACCGGAAAAGACGTTATCCTGGTCGACGATATCATCGATACCGCCGGAACCATATGTAAGGCCGCACAGCTTATGATGGACAACGGCGCATCCAGCGTAAGGGCCTTCTGCACACACCCCCTTCTCTCGGGAAGTGCCATAGAGAAAATCGAGAATTCACCATTTACCGAAGTCATCGTTACGGATACTATCCCCCTGCGAAGGGAATCTTCCAAGATAAAAGTGCTGAGTACCGCCAGCCTGCTGGCCGATGTCATCGGAAAAGTTCATAACTACGAATCCATTTCAACCCTGTTTAAGTTCGAATGATTGCAGGGCTGTTTCAATATCAATCAATTAAATTCAATTAACAATGAAAACAGTATCTATGAGCGGTTCCCTTCGCGGGAACGTAGGGAAAAAAGATGCTAAAGCCCAGCGCAATGCCGGCAAGGTGCCTTGCGTAATCTACGGAGGAAAGGAACAAGTCCACTTCTCCGCCGACGAAGTAAGCTTTAAACCCATTCTTTATACCCCGAACACCCACCTTATCAACATCAACGTTGATGGTAAAGAGTATCTGACCGTTCTTCAGGACGTACAGTCACACCCGGTCAGCGATAAAATCCTGCACGCCGATTTTCTACAGCTGAACCCCGAAAAACCGGTTATTATTTCCGTTCCTATCCGCGTTACCGGCACTTCACCGGGAGTACTCCGCGGAGGCAAACTGGTGAAAAAGTTCCGTAAACTGAAAATCAAAGCACTGATACAGCATCTGCCCGACGAAATCGAAGTCAGCATCAGCGAACTCGACCTCAACCAGAGTTTCAGGGTTTCCGACCTAAAATTGGATAACGTCGAATTTCTTGATATTCCTACCGGAATTATCGTTACCGTTCTCTCAACACGCAACGTAGAACCGGCAGCTCCCGGAAAGTAATCCGATCCAGAAATACCTTATTACCGGAGGCAGACGTTCATTCACTGCCTCCGGTTTTGTTTATCTTTGCCCCGGATTTTAACATCCGGTACTTTTACAGGAAGATTAATCCCGGTGTTTACAGACAAACGGGAAAAACATCCAAAACATCCATCGTGAAATACCTTATTATCGGACTTGGAAACATTGGCGATGAATATGCAAATACCAGGCATAACATAGGCTTTATTATTGCCGATGCCCTGGCACAGGATCTTGGGGTACGTTTTACCACCGACCGACTGGCTTCACGAGCCGAAGCCCGGTTCAGAGGCCGGAGCATCGTCATTATTAAACCTTCAACCTACATGAACCTTAGCGGGAAAGCCTACCGCTACTGGCTCACCCAGGAAAACATCTCTATCGAAAACTCTCTTGTAATTGTTGACGACCTCGACCTCGATCCCGGGGTGATGCGCATGAAAACCAAAGGCAGCGGAGGCAGTCACAACGGACTTAATCACATTATTGAAACCCTTGGGCATAATAATTTTCCACGCCTCCGGGTAGGCATCGGAAGCAATTTCGCCCGCGGCTATCAGGTCGATTACGTTCTGGGCAGGTTTACCCGGGAAGAGGAAAAGGTCTTTCTTGAACGAATTCCCGTTGCCCTTGAAATGATCAAAAGCTTTATCAGCGCCGGGGCAACCAATACCATGAATTTATACAATAACAAGTAAAAGGGACCCCGACTCCATCGGTTCAGCGAACCTTTGTGTAATAAAGAAGCCGGCAAAATCAAACGGTAAAAGCTCCGGAACATCCTCTGTTCCGTATGCACTTCCAACGATTCTGCCGGCCTGCTGATTTCAGAACATTAAATTCCCGGTTAAGGATGGGAATTTTTTGGCTTCATTCCAATATAGAATACATACCCATACCAGTTTTTGTACTGTGCATACAGGCTGGCTTCATGGCGTTCATTTACCACAAGATATTCTGCCATTTTATTGCCTGCGTGTTTTTTCAAAAATTCTGGTTGAATGGTTTTTTGCAGCAGGTAAAAGTTTTCGGTCCAGCAGCATTCTGGCAGTATGAAATGCGCTGCCGGTATGAACCCCGCTTCCTGCATCTGTGCAACCTTAGCCGAAATGGTATCAATTTCCGGATAGGCATCGTTCCAGAATTTTTCGATTTCTTCGGGTCGGGTTTCCGTAAACCAGGATGCTTCCGTAACGGCAATATATCCGCCCGGCTTCAGAAACCGGAACCATTCCCGAAGTCCGCGCCGGTAACCGATGTTGTAAATGGCGCCTTCCGACCATATCAGATCCAGTTCCTCATCGCCGAAAGGAAGGCTTTCCATATTGCCGACCACCCCTTTTATCCGGCGATTCAGGCCGGCATTCGCTGCATTACGGTTCAGGATATCGATAAATCCAGGGAAGAGATCGATGGCAGTAATCTGCCCGGGTGTGTTTTCAGCCAGAAAAAGCGTTTGCCCGCCGGTGCCGCACCCGATATCGGCAATGCGTGCGTCGTCGCCGCGCACCCCGGTGAATGCAAGCGCCTGAAGGGTGACTTCCTTACTGCCCGGCCCCTGACGCTCAAGAGCAGAAAAATATTCGCAGATTAAATTGAAATCAAAATCGTGTATGGAATTGTTATCGTTACTCATGGATTACAAACGTTTATACGGAATCTGCGATGCCGCAGTCTGCCTGCTAAAGCAGAATCCGGATGGTTATTGAATAAGTTAAAAGAAACCTGCCGGACATCAGGTCCGGTAAAACGAAGGGATAACCAGCAGAATGACAGCCGGTTATTTAGTTCACACTATCCTTATTCGATTTGTACATCCAATGGTTCAGGAAGTGCAAAAATCGGAATTTTCTTTCAGATGAAAGGGAAATTGAGATTTTTATGTCAAAAAAAATCTGCCGGTATCCGGAGGATTGATTCCGGAAGCCGGCAGATGGTTTTCTACCGTGCGTTAAAGGTATTTTTCAGTTTACCCTTAACCTTGACGCGATGATTTCCTTCACTTTGGCGATATCAACCCGTTCCTGAAGCATGGTATCGCGTTCGCGTATGGTTACGGTATCGTCTTCCAGTGTCTGGTGGTCGACGGTGATGCAGTAGGGGGTTCCTATGGCATCCTGCCTGCGGTAGCGTTTTCCGATGGAGTCTTTTTCCTCGTACTGGCAGTAGTAATCGTACTTCAGCGAGTCCATGATCTCCCTTGCCTTTTCGGGAAGTCCGTCTTTGGCTACAAGCGGCAGTACAGCGGCTTTCACCGGTGCAAGAATTGGCGGAAGCTTCATCACCACGCGTTCGGAACCGTCGTCGAGCTTCTCTTCGGTATAGGCATTGCTGAGCAGTGCCAGGAATGTGCGGTCGAGTCCGATGGAGGTTTCCACTACATAGGGAACGTAGCTTTCGTTGAGCTCCGGGTCGAAGTAAGTGATTTTCTTTCCGGAATATTTCTGGTGTGCACTCAGGTCGAAATCGGTGCGTGAATGGATGCCTTCCAGCTCTTTGAACCCGAAGGGGAAACGGAATTCGATGTCGGCGGCGGCATTGGCGTAATGTGCAAGCTTTTCGTGATCGTGGAAACGGTAGTTTTCTTCTCCCAGACCAAGCGACAGATGCCAGTTCAGGCGTACCTTCTTCCAGTATTCAAACCATTCCAGCTCGGTACCGGGGCGCACGAAAAACTGCATTTCCATCTGCTCAAATTCGCGCATACGGAAGATAAACTGACGGGCTACGATTTCGTTGCGGAAAGCCTTGCCAATCTGAGCAATTCCGAAGGGAATCTTCATACGGCCGGTTTTCATCACATTCAGGAAGTTCACAAAAATTCCCTGAGCCGTCTCCGGACGCAAAAAGATGGTGTTGGCTTCCTCGCTCACCGATCCCATCTGTGTGGAAAACATCAGATTAAACTGCCTGACCTCGGTCCAGTTACGCGAACCCGAAATGGGACATGCGATCTCACAGTCTTCAATAAGTTTTTTAATGTCTGCCAGGTCGTTGCTTTCGAGTCCCTTGTACAGTCTTTCCTTGATGCTGTCGATTTTAGCCTGGTTTTCGAGCACACGCTGGTTGGTTGCCCTGAACTGGGCTTCATCGAATGCATCGCCGAAACGCTTTGCCGCTTTATCGACCTCTTTGGTGATTTTATCTTCCAGCTTAGCCAGATGATCTTCTAGCAGCACATCCGCACGGTACCGTTTTTTCGAATCCTTGTTGTCGATCATGGGATCGTTGAACGCATCCACGTGCCCCGAAGCTTTCCAGATGGTCGGATGCATGAAGATGGCAGAATCAATGCCCACAATGTTCTCATGGAACTGTACCATGGACTTCCACCAGTGATTTTTAATATTGTTCTTCAGCTCCACGCCATTCTGGCCGTAGTCGTATACGGCACTAAGTCCGTCGTATATCTCACTTGATTGAAAAACAAACCCATACTCCTTAGCATGGGCTATAATTTTTTTGAAAAGTTCGTCGTAGTTTGCCATGCAGCAAAGGTAAGAATTGATTTAATATTTTCTGAAGGACTCTTCAGGCATCATCTGCCCAATCAATAATTTATTATAGTGCTGTAAACCTGTATATAAGCATATTTTTCAGCATAAAAAAAAGGAGGCGTACCTGCGTTTGGTTTCTGGTAATATGCTCTCCGGAAAACGAAAATTCCGTTAATGCTGTTCTTGCTGCTTTCTTTTTAATTTCCGGTAAATTTTGTAGAAAACCTGCAGTTTCAGAAAAACCCAGGATGCAGGTTTATACGGGAGGCGGCTGCCGATGCGCATGGCGGCATTCATCAGGCGGGCATAAGTGAGAACCGGAAGCGATTTCAGCCACAGTAGGGGATAACGGCCGCGGTACTCCCGTTCGTACCCGTGCTGGTCGGCATTACGGCCGGCAACCATATCCATTGCTTTTACCTCAGCGGGCGTGAGGGCTTCTTTCCATATGGCAATACGGCCGGTATTCACGGGTTTCATCAGGCTTTGATGGTTTTTTATCTGGTATTCCGCAGCTCTTTCCTTTGCCTGTTCCAGCTTCTTACGGTATTCCAGTTGTCCGGGCTGAAATTCTATGCCCAGAAAATCGCAGATCTCCCTGGTTTTTTCTTCCGGCGATGCAGCCAGATCTTCGTAACGAAGCCGGTAAACCTGTTGTGGTGCTCTGCGGATGATCTTATCTATCAGCTTATTGGCCCTTACCCACCGATAGGCAATCAAAGCGGGAATGGGAGCCTCGAAAGTGACCTGCCGAAGCGATACCAGATTATCCCGGTAGTCTCTGGTGATGTGTATGAACTTTGCATCCGGGAACATCCGGAATAAGCGGTCGGCATAGAAGGAGTAAACCGGATTTTTATCGCCGAACCACAGCGTCTCCGATTTGTCGAACACCGATTGGTATCCCTGATACACCAGTCGTATGAGAAGATGAAAGCCGATTTCACCCTTACGATTCATTATCCGTTCCTTTAATCCGTCTTTTTCCACTCTCCAGCGTTCGAAATAGGGTTGTTTGCTGAGGTCGGCATAGAGTTCATCCACGGCAGCCTCGTCCCAGGCGCGCACTTTTTTGTATTTGCGGTATAGGTTCAGGATTACCGGGCTTTCGAAGGGGATTACCACATTGGGGTGGGCGTCGAAGATGGAGCGCAGCAGCGTGGTGCCCGAGCGTGGTCGGCCGATAATGAAAAAGAATGGAACGTTCTCCGGATTTGTTGTCATACGTTAAGATTAGCGGCCGGCAGGGTTGTTTCGGTAAACTCACCGGCCAGGTAGCGTTGCATCAGTTTGTACCGTTGCAGTTTTCCGCTCGATGTTTTCGGAATTTCGTTGGATTTAACCATAACCAGCTCATCGATGCTGATGCCCAGGTTTGCACGCAGCAGAGCGCGCAGCTGTTTAAAGGTTTCCATGGCTTTTTCGCCGGGCGATCCTGCCAGAAAGGCAATTACCTTGTCGTGCCCGGTTTCGCGGCTGGTAGTTCCGCCAAAGCACACTTTCCCATAGCTTACCCCTTCGATGGTGCATGCCATGATTTCCAGGTCGTTGGCAAAGTAGTTCCGGCCGTTTTTAAAGATGATGTCCTTGTGTCTGCCGCTCACATACAGATAACCCTTAAAGAAGTATCCTATATCGCCCGTCCGCAGCCAGCCGCCGCAGAATGCTGCCTGAGTGGCATCGGGCCGTTTGTAATAGCCGCTGGTAACGCCCGCACCCCTGAGTTGGATGTGCCCGGCTATGCCGTCGGCTACAACCGTGTCGTGCGCATCCACAATGCGTATACCGGTGTCGTTGAGTGCAATACCTACCGAAGGTATTAACCGTGCATCGAGATGATTTTCCGGAACCTCTTCTGCTGTACCTTCAAGGTCGAGTTTTCGTGCATCAAAGGCTGTGATAACCGAAGGCTGCATCAGCGGGGTGAACGAAACGGCCAGCGTAGCCTCTGCCATACCGTAAACCGGCATCATTGCTTCCGGCTTAAAGCCACAGGGCTTCAGTTTCTCAACAAATTCGTTCATAATCTCCACCGAAATAGGCTCAGCACCGTTAAGCATGGCTTTCATGGAAGAGAAATCCCATTCTGGCAGGTTCTTTTTTCTGCTGAGGTACCGAAGTACCAGGGCCAGACCAAAATTCGGACAGCCGGTAACGTGTATGTGCGATTCACTCAGCAGATTGAGCCAGAGACCCGGATTCTTGATGAAGTCAATGGTTTCGATATGAAATTGATAGATAGAACAATATACGGGTACCAGATGGTAACCTATTAGTCCCATATCGTGAAAAAGTGGCATCCAGTTTCCGGTGCGATCCGGAAACTGGAGGTCAAGACCGATGCGTATTGCATCCATGTTTACCATAAGGTTGCGGTGGGTAAGCAGGATGCCTTTCGGATCGCCGGTACTTCCGGATGAGAACTGCACAAATGCCGGATCGTCCGGATGAATATCGGGAGCATTAAACTTCGCATCTTTATCAAGTTCATCCGCATATTTAACTCTATCTGCCGGCAAATCGCCCGCATCTTTACTATCGCGTCCGAAAAAGATGAACGCTTCGTCAAACTGCCGGAAGACGCTTTTGAGTTTTTCCACGGCCGGATTATATCCCGAGAAGGTAAGCGGCGGCTGCAGAATGGTAGGAACTATCCCGGCAAGGAAACATCCCCAGAGCAGGCAGATGGTTTCGCGGTTGCTGCCGGTAGCTATTATCGTTTTATCGCCCGGCTTCAGACCCAGAGCCTGAAGTCCGACAGCCGTCCGGCATGCTTCTGCAAGCAAATCCGAATACGTTAGGTGCGAAATGCTCCCGTTTTCGTCCATAAAACCGATAAAAAGCGGATCCGGGCAGGATGCAGCCCGTTGAAGCAGGTCTGGAAGGGTGAGTCCGGGGTGGTAATATAGGCTTATTTCAGGCATTTTTTTATTGCTGTGGTCTTCCCGAACGCCGGGCAAGGTCGAGGTAATAACCGGCTTTTGCAGAATCGCCAACCCTCTGGAAATAATTTCTCAGTCTCATGTTGAGCTCGTAATTGTACGGGTTGATGGTTGCTGCTTTTTCAAAGTATTCAAGGGCTTTTGCTGCCTCACCCCCTCGCAGTGCATAGGTTCCAAGGTTGATGTAAGGCAACTCCAGTCCGGGTTCAATGGCAATTATGTCTTCGTTGAGCTTTATGGCTTTTTCCGTTTGCCCTGTTTTTTGATACACCTGAGCCAGATTCGACATGGCCCGGATCTCATACGGCTGAAGCTCAAGGGCTTTTTCGTAATACGGTATGGCTTCCTCAGCCCTGTCGGTTACCTGATAAGTGTACCCCAGGTTGTAATAAGCAGCCGTAAACGAGGGATTATGATGCGCAGCCTCAGCAAAACACCGAATGGCTGAGTCGGATTCGTTGAGCAGAAGAAGATAAACTTCACCAAGGTTGTTCCATGCATCGGCATAGGAGGGATACACATTTACCGCCTGCCTGAAATGCCGTATGCAGATGCGGGCATCGGGAACGATATTATTCCGGGGAACTCCCGATTTCAGGCGTTCAACAACCGAACTGCGCAGATTGGTGGCATAGATGAAATTAGCCTTTGCCGAATTCTTCAGATACGGCATATCGGCAGCATACAGGGTAAGCTCATCTTCCCAGTCGCGGTTGCGGTCAATGGTTTTTGCCGTTGCCGGGATGGCGATAACCACCGCAGCCAGGATGACATAGGTGAGCGTTTTTTGAGGCATTCTCACTTTTTCGGGCGACGAACCTGCCAGCCGGAAGATCAGATATACCAGTGCAAGGCTGAATCCAAGAGAGGCTGCATAAAGAAAACGCTCGGCAACAATACCGGTCGGCGGAGCTATGAGATTGGAAAACAAGGAGATGCTGATAAAACAAAGAGCGCGGCATGAATGGCAAACGACAGCCACACCAGCGGGTTGCCTATGCCGGTTAAGGGTATCGTGTTGTAGCCGTAATAAAATCCTAAAGGATGTGGGAATACCAGCATCTTAAGATAAAAGAGCAGTGCCATCATGGAAGTTCCGACCCTTTCGGGGATGCCGGCTCCGGTCAGTAACGGGTTCTCGATGAATTGTATAAGGCGGGTGGTTTCGCCGAGAAAAAGCCGTGGTACCACCACTGCCAGCAGCAGTGCCGTTACCAGTGGAACAAGCATCAGGACAATCTTACGCGGCCTGATATCGGTAAAGAAATAAAAGGTAAGCGGAACGATGGCCAGGAAGGTCATAATGCCTGCCTTGGAAAGATATCCGGTGACAAAAGCAAGAGTAGCCCATAAAATGTTAATCTTACGGCCGGTGTCGTAATATTTCAGGAAAAAGATCAGGGTCAGCAATCCGCCGGCAAAGCTCAGCAGCTCTTCCCGGTTTTTCAGGCTGGCTACCACCTCGGTGTGCAGGGGGTGAGCCAGAAAGAGCATTACCGTCAGAAACGGGAAAAGGATGTGGAAATTACCCAGAAGCCGCCGCAGAAGCCGGAACAGCAATATCCCCGTAAGGGCATATAAAAGTACATTGATGAAGTGGCTGACGTGGGGATTTTCTCCGAAAAACTGCCATTCGATGGCATACGTTGCCTTTGCAATTGGTCTGTATCCGTAATTGTGCTGCCCTCCTTCCTCCGCATTCATGGTAATGTAATACGATGAGAAAATCCCGGGCAGGGCTTTCAGTCCCTGCTGGGTAAGGGGGTTCTTGCCGGTAACGTAGATATCGTCGAGCGAATACCGGTTGGGGATGGTGTTGCCGTAAAGGATAAAGGCAAAGGCAAAAATAAGCAGCTTCCAGAGCAGAATGCCCGATCGGGATTCTCTTCCGGATTTTTCGGTTTTTACGGGGCGGGTGTCCGCTGGTTTCTTCTTGTTCGGCTTCATGAAACGGGATTTCCCGGTGACTTGCACTTTTTTAAAACCATCAGCCGGCAGCTTCCGGTTCCGTCCGCAAAGTAACATAAAATATGGATAGGAGCAGTCTGTGTCTTTATCAGACTGTGCATTTGCCTGTTATGCACGGATGTGGTTTCCGACCTTCATTTTGTTTATTTTTGCCTCCGAACCCTGGCTCCGGACATGCTTTTCAATTCCATTGCATACCTTATTTTTCTTCCACTGGCCGTTGCCGGATATTACCTGCTTCCGCAAAGACAGCGCTGGCTCTTTCTGCTCCTGGCCAGTTACCTGTTTTACGCGTTTTACCGGGTGGAATATACGGTCTTGCTGATGGCATCCACGGCCGTCAGTTATTATGCCGGTCTGGCAATGGGCGCCGCGACCGAAAAGCGCAAACGTCGTCCCTGGCTTATAGCAGCCGTTGCAGCCAATCTGTTTCTGCTGTTTGTTTTCAAGTACCTCGGTTTTTTTACCGGTGCAATTAACCAGATCGCTTCCTTTGCGGGAAGTCCCGGTCTGCTGCCCGTAGTTTCGGTTCTTTTGCCGGTTGGCATTTCATTCTATACGTTTCAAACCATCGGATACCTGGCCGATGTTTACCGTGGTGTTTCACCACCCGAGCGGCATGCCGGTATTTTTGCCCTCTACGTTTCGTTCTTTCCCCAGCTGGTTGCCGGTCCCATCGAACGCGCCCGCAACCTGATGCCCCAGTTCCGGGAGGCACATCCGTTCGACCCGGCACTGATGTCTTCAGGCCTCCGGCTTATGCTCTGGGGTTATTTTAAAAAAATTGTAATTGCCGACCGCCTGGTTATGTTTGTGCAGCCCGTGTTTTCACAGCCCGATATGCATACCGGTATCGGCATTGCCCTGGCACTTCCGCTGCTGATGCTGCAGGTGTATGCCGACTTTTCCGGGTATACCGATATTGCCATAGGTTCGGCCCGGCTAATGGGATTTCGGCTGAGTCCCAATTTCAGGCAGCCATTTTCAGCCACTTCGGTGTCCGACTTCTGGAGCCGCTGGCACATAACCCTTACAACCTGGCTCCGCGATTACGTCTATTTTTCACTTCCCTCCAGGTTTCGGGGAGCCGTTTCCGGGATACGGATGAACCTGAACCTGGTGTTTACCTTTATGCTGGTGGGATTCTGGCACGGCGCCCACTGGAATTTTCTGATTTTCGGATTGCTCCACGGACTGATGATGGCCCTGGCAAACATCACAAAATCCGCGATGCAGAGCTTCAACCAGATAAGCCGGCTCCGGAGGGCCCCCCGTTTTCTGCAGGCATTGAACATAACGCTTACTTTTCTGCTGGTTTCAGCATCGGCCCTGTTCTTTGGCCAGCACTCCCTTAACGATAGCCTGACCCTGATGCGCAACCTGGCCGACTTCAGCCAGACCAGCAGCATACTGCGAATGCTGATAACCAACAACGATTTTATTCTGGGAATTCTGCTGATCGTTTTCATGCTGACGTTTGAATCTGTAACATCCCGGAACAGAGTCAAAGTGTGGTTTTTAACCCGTCACACGGGCATACGGTTCGCTTTCTATCTTGGAATGTTGTTTTTTATGCTCATTTTTGGAATTTTCAGCAGGCAGGAATTCTTTTATTTTCAATTCTGATGATGAAACGTAAGCGGCATTTTTTTGGCAAACTAATTGTTTTTCTGCTTCTTGCTGCAGGAATCAATGCCGCTTTCAATACCGTATACGATCATTGGATGATCTACCACCGACTAAATCGTAACCAGGACCGGCAGTTTGAGGAATTTAACGATACGCTTACATACCTGATGCTCGGAAACTCACATAATATGGTAAATCCTGCCATACTGGGCAACAGTTTCAATTATGCCTCTCCGAGTGAAGTGTATCCCCAGACCTATTTCAAGTTCAGACATATTCTCGAAAACGGGAAGCAAAAGCCGGAATATGTGATTCTGACGGTTGATCCGGTTAATTTCAGTCCGAAAGCAGATAATACCCTGAAATTTGACGGATACTGGCGTAAGTATGTCGATTATCCTGGACTGTACCGTGAAACGGGCGATACGGATTATCTGGTCAGGTGGTTTACGGGCAGGTTTTGCAGCTATGCAGGCAACTACAAGTTTATCTATATGTCGCTGCTTTTTGCCCGGGCCGATTTCAGTCAGGTTGTGAACGGATACCGGCCGCCACGCGATTTCCGGAATTTTGCCCTCGAACCCGATCGCAAGGCTCTGGGAATTGAGCGGGCAAACTCCTACCTGTCGGGCTACGGCGACCGTCCCGATCCGGGTACGGTGGATTATTTCAAACGTATCCTGGAATTGTGCCGTGAGTACAACGTAGGCGTAATCATGGTACGGATGCCCTTCACCCGCGAGTACCTTGAACAGGCCCGCAAACTGGTTGACCTTAATCGCCTTGACCGTGGCATAGAACAAATAGTTGCTGAAAGCGGAGTAAACTACAGGGTATTCGATTTTCGTGAAGAGTTTACGGATCAGCCTTCCCTGTTTTTTAATGCCGACCATGTAAACCCGGAAGGCGCTGATATTATCAGCAGGAAGCTGAAATTTCTGCTGGATGCGGACAATTGATCCTGAGCGGCGTAGTAATCCTTACTGCAGACCTAAAATAAAAAGCGGCTGTTCTTTTTTGTAAAACAGCCACCGTATCAATTCCCCCCCGTTATATTATTTTCCCGGAACACCGGTGGTACGTGTCCACGTAAGTGTGCGGCTGATAAGAGAAAAGCCGAGTGAACCGGTAATCTTCATCACATTCCTGCCCTGCTCAAGTTTTACCCTGCCGTTGAAGGTACGTCCAGACTGGGGCTGATACACTTTTCCACCTTCATAGGTGTCGGTTCCGGCATTATATTTCAGGCCTTCGATAAGCACCATGCCAAGTACGGGATTGTTCCGTTTCGCCCGATCCGGATTATTGATGTCTTTAAGGGGTTTTCCATCCCTGCCGTTGGGCTGCCGCAACCAGACGATTTTCCCTTTGTACTCGTTACCTTCTTTGTAAAACTGAACGATCGTTCCCTTGTTGGCGGTGAGCCAGTGGCCTGTAATGTCTTTGGGTGTGGTTGAAAGTGTGCCAGCCTGTGAAACCGGAGCTACGGAAGGCTTATCCTGGGTGCTGGTGGCAGGCGTGGGCTTGGTGGTTGTTTTTGTAGTAGTTGAAACCTTAGAAGGAGTTACCTGCTCTTTTGTGGTGGTTTTTGTAGTTGTTGAAGACTGCTTCGCGGGAGTAGTACTCTGGTTGGTTTCCTTTGACTGTTCCTCCGTCTTTACGGAAGAGGTTTTTACAACGATTCCCTGCTTGCTTTTTTCACTTTCGGTCGTTGACTGCTTAACAGGCTGGGTTTGAGCCATCAGCATGGATGCAGAAAACAGCATGGCAATTGCCAGGATTTTTGATTTCATAATGCATTGGGTTTTTATAAAATGAAAAAGTGTTGAATGCGTCTGTTCTTGCAAAAATAAGACCATTCGCCTGTTTTTCCGTTTTAAATGTGTTTTTAAGGATAAATTCAACTTATCACGTTAACAAACAACGTAAAACATGTCCGGATATTTCGGTACGCGAATATTCATGAATTAACTATTTTAGCATTCGCTAAATTCCCATGGAAATACCTTTCAACAGACCTCATTTCACCGGCAGGGAAGCCTTGCATCTTTCCGAAGCCGCTATTTTCGGCCACCTGGCCGGCAACGGGCACTATACCCGGCTTTGCCAGGAGTTTTTCGAAGAGCGCTACGGTTTTCGCAAATCGTTACTTACCACCAGCTGCACCGATGCGCTGGAACTGGCAGCTCTGATTCTTGATATAGGACCCGGCGATGAAGTAATCATGCCGTCCTATACGTTTGTGTCCACGGCCAATGCATTTGCCCTGCGGGGAGCTAAAATTGTATTTGCCGACAGCAGTCCGCTGAATCCCAATATGGATGCCGATTCTCTTGCCGGATTAATTACCGGAAAAACCCGTGCCATTGTGGTGGTGCATTACGGAGGCATTGCCTGCGATATGCAGGTTGTTATGGATCTTGCAGAAAAACACCGGTTGTTTGTTGTTGAAGATGCTGCCCAATGTGTAGATGCATTCTACAACGATATTCCGCTGGGGTCCATAGGTCATCTGGCTGCATTTTCTTTTCATGAAACCAAAAACATCACCTGCGGAGAAGGTGGAATGCTGGTTGTGAACGATCCTTCACTCATTGAAAGGGCTGAAATCATCCGGGAAAAAGGAACCAACCGAACTGCCTTTACACGCGGAGAGGTAGAGAAGTATGAATGGGTGAGCCTGGGAAGCTCATTTCTGCCCAACGAACTGACAGCAGCCTTTTTATACGGGCAGCTGGAACACCTCGACATCATCCAGCAAAACCGTCTCGAAGTGTGGAAGAGCTACCTGAAATTATTGCAACCGCTTGCTGAAAAGGGATATATCGGATTACCCCATATCCCCGATTTTGCTGCACACAACGCCCATCTGTTTTACATCACAACCCAATCCCGCGACGAACGGAATCATTTGCTGAACCATCTTACCGGCCATGGTATTCATGCGGTTTTTCATTACCTCAGCCTTCATTCGTCGCCCTATTTCAGCAATAAGCACGACGGCCGCGGGCTGCAGAATGCCGACCGTTACAGCTCCCGGCTGATCCGGCTGCCCCTGTTTTTCGGCCTCAGCGAAGAAGAAACCGGATACATTGCCGACAGCATTGAAACATTTTTCGAAAAATGAACGCAGTAATTTTCTTCCGTTCCAAACGCTCGGCATGGTACACTCTGGCAACCCTACTGACTATAGTAATCTTTGTCGTACTGTTGCTGCAGGAACCGTGGTTCACCGGACTGCTCCTTCTGCCACTGATAGCGATTATGGTGTCGATTTATTTCCGGACCCATTACCGCATTCATCCCGTAAACGGGCTCACCGTTACCTGCGGATTGCTGTACAAAAAAACTTTCGACATTCAGAAATTGCAGAGCATACGTCCGACAACGAATCCGCTGTCATCCCCGGCCCTTTCGGTCAAAAGGCTGGAACTGCGCTTCAAAAACAAAGAAACCGTAATGATATCTCCAGTTAATCGGGAAGAATTTATTGAATTACTTAAGTCGATCAATCCGGATATAGAGGTGAAGAAACAATGAAATTAAGCCGGCAATTTAAAGATCAGGTTCCCGATAACCTGTAAGTAATCTAAATCCTGTCAATCCTGTCAATCCTGTCAATAACACCAGAATCCACTTTAAACAACACTTAAATAAATCCTGTCAATCCTGTCAATCCTGTCAATAACACCAGAATCCACTTTAAACAACACCCAAATAAATCCTGTCAATCCTGTCAATCCTGTCAATAACTGTCAATAACACCAGAATCCACTTTAAACAACACCCAAATAAATCCTGTCAATCCTGTCAATCCTGTCAATAACACCAGAATCCACTTTAAACAACACCCAAATAAATCCTGTCAATCCTGTAAATCCTGTCAATAACACCAGAATCCACTTTAAACAACACTTAAATAAATCCTGTAAATCCTGTAAATCCTGTCTATAAAAACCCCAGATCCAGCATTGCCTCCTCACTCATCATGTCTTTTGTCCAGGGGGGATCAAAAGTGATTTCAACCTTACAGTCTTCGATCCCGTCAATTGTCATCACGGTTTCCTGCACTTCTACGGGCAGGGTTTCGGCTACGGGGCAGTTGGGTGCGGTAAGGGTCATGGTGATGTGTGCCACCGATTTTTCGTCGATGCTGATGTTGTATACCAGTCCCAGGTCGTAAATGTTCACCGGGATCTCCGGGTCAAATACAGTCTTAAGCTTATCGATGATCTGATTGCCGAGGTCCAGGGTTTTTTCGTGATCCATCATGTTTCAGAAGTTTAATTTTCCGATCGTTTCAATTGCCCATTGCAGCTTTGGTTTTAAATGCCAGGGCATACATTTTTATCTGTTTGATCATCGACAGCATTCCGTTTGAGCGGGTAGGCGAGAGGTGTTCGGTAAGCCCGATCTCCTTCAGGAATTCGGTAGAAGAGTCGAGGATCTCCTGGGGGGTATGTCCCGAAAAGGCTCTGATCAGCAGATTGGCTATTCCTTTCGTGATTACGGCATCGCTGTCGGCCGTAAAATGAACCAGACTGCCGTCGAATCCGGCGTGCAGCCATACTCTCGACTGACAGCCCTGTATCAGGTTGGCTTCCACTTTATATTTCTCATCGATCAGCGGCAGGGATTTTCCCAGCTCAATCAGGTAGTTGTATTTATCCATCCAGTCGTCGAAACTTTCGAACTCACTCACAATCGCGCTGGTGGTTTCCTCAATTTTCATAATATATTCTTATTCAATAAGTTTAGAGAAAAAATTCCTTCACCTTTTCGATGGCTTCCATCAGTCGGTCGATCTCTTGTTTGGTATTGTAAAACGCGAAAGATGCTCTGATGGTTCCTGAGATACCGAGGCCATCCATAAGCGGCTGGGTGCAGTGGGTGCCGGTACGCACGGCTACGCCCATGTGATCGATGATGGTGCCTGCATCGAAAGGATGAATGCCTTCGATCAGAAAGGAGATCAGACTGGCTTTTTCCGGAGCCGTACCAATGATGCGGATCGTCGGATCTGCCGACAGCTTTTCGGTGGCATAACGCAGAAGTTCCTGTTCCCAGGCAGCAATACGTTCAATTCCTATGGCACTTATGTAGTCGAGGGCGGCTCCGAATCCGATAACATCGCCTACGTTTGGGGTGCCGGCTTCAAACTTGAACGGGAGCTCGTTGTACAGTGTTTTTTCGAAGGTTACGCTTTTTATCATCTCACCACCGCCCTGATATGGCGGCATGGCATTCAATACATCCTCCTTCCCGTAAAGGGCTCCTATACCCATAGGACCGTAAACTTTGTGTGCCGAGAATGCATAGAATTCGCAGCCGATGTCCTGAACATCCACTTTCATGTGTGAAAGTGCCTGTGCTCCGTCGATAAGCACGGCGATGCCCTTTTCGTGTGCCAGACGGGTAATTTCCTTAACGGGATTTATAGTGCCAAGGGTATTGGAAATATGCGTTATGGCTACCAGTCTTGTTTTTTCTCCCAGCATGGTGGAATACGCTTCCATGTCCAGACTTCCGTCGGGATGCAGGGGACATACCTTCAGCACGGCGCCTTTTTCTTCACACAGCATTTGCCATGGAACGATGTTGGAATGGTGTTCCATGCCCGATATCAGGATTTCATCCCCTTTTCCAACGTTTACTTTTCCCCATGAGGCTGCAACCAGATTGATGGCCTCGGTACAGCCCCGGGTATATATAATCTCATGACTGAACTTCGCGTTTACGAAATGCTGTATTTCCCCACGCACTTCCTCAAAGGCTATTGTGGCCTGCTGGCTGAGGTAATGCACTCCGCGGTGCACGTTCGAATTGATCCCGGTATAGTAACCGACCAGTGCATCGATTACCGCCTGCGGCTTCTGTGTGGTGGCCGCATTGTCGAAATACACCAGCGGTTTGTTGTGTACCTTCCTGCTCAGGATCGGGAAATCGGCCCTGATGATTTCAGGGTCTAAACCTTTATCCGGATTATTCAGCTTTACATTCATCGCTGTGTAATGTTTTTGACTAATAACGGAATTCGGCCGGACGGCGGTTAAATTTTGCTCATGTCGATGTCGAACGCTATCTTCTGCTCTCTGGAGTTGCAGTGCAGCACGCACTGGTCGCACACCGAAAGCTCGCCCCTCAGCCGCTTCTTCACCAGGTCGTCGATTCTTTCCCTGAGCTCCGGTATGCTGATGCGGTTGACGATTTCAGCAACAAATGCGTACATCAGCAGCATACGGGCATTGGATGCCGATATTCCGCGCGAGCGAAGGTAGAACATGGCTTCTGCATCAAGTTGTCCAACCGTTGCACCGTGACTGCACTTTACATCGTCGGCATAGATTTCAAGGAAAGGTTTGGTGTCGATAACGGCCTTGTCGGAAATCAGGATGTTTTTGTTGTTCTGATAGGCATTGGTACGCTGGGCATCTTTCCTTACCAGAATATGTCCGTTGAAAACGCCGCTGGCAGAGTCGTCGAGGATGCCTTTAAAAAGTTCGTTGCTGGTGCAGTCGGAAACGGCGTGATCGATAAACACCTGATTGTCGATGTGCTGATGGCGGTCCATAAGGTAAGCTCCCAGTACGTCGGCATGACTGCTCCGGCCGTTGAGCAATACCCGTGTTTCGTTGCGTATAAGTCCGCCGTTCAGACTGATGGCACTGGTCGAGAGGTTTGCGCCGGCTTCGAGGTGAAACGCGGAGTTGTTGATCAGCGCCGAGTGGTCGTTTTTGTTCTGAAGTTTATAGTGGTCGAGCCTTGCATTCTCTGCGAGTACGAATTCGGAAACGGAATTGATGAATCCCACGTTGTTGTCGACCGAATCGTCGCACATCACCAGGCGAAGACTGCTGTTGCGGCCCATAATTACAAGATTTCTGGGCTGAACGAATACCGGTTCGGTGGAATGGATCAGGTTTACCGTCTGAACGATCCTGGAAACCTCCACGTTGTCGGGGATGAATATAAACACTCCGTCGCGGGCAAAAGCCGTATTCAGGGCGATCATGGCGTTGTCGCCGAAGCCTGCATATTTAGCATAATGCCGTTCGATCAGATCCTTATACTTTTCGAATGCTTCGGCCATACTGCAAACGATCACGCCTTCCGCAGCCTGGGGCAGGGTATTTCCCTGATCGATCACCCGGCCGTTGAGCAGGGAAACCATGTGGGTGTTAAAGCCGGGCACATCGCAGCGGAAAATGTCTTCCGGTTCGGTACCGTCGCTGGCAGGTTCGAGAGGGAAGATAAAGGCATGGTTGAGCGACCGGCTCAGGTCGGTATTTCTCCACTTCTCCAGTTTGGTATGGGGAAAGCCGTTCTGAACAAACGCCTCCATTGCCTGTTCCCTGAGTCTGGCCATCGCAGGCAACTCCTCGGGTCTGTTCTCACCAAACAGCCGGATCAGCGTCTCTTTTGTATTATAGTTTGTGGTAATTCCTTCCATAGCAGCTCCTGTTTGAGGCGGCGATCAGGCTTCGGCCCTGATCCATTCATAGCCTTTTTCTTCCAGTTCCATTGCCAGCTCCTTTCCGCCCGAGCGTACGATACGCCCGTCGAATAATACATGCACAATATCCGGAACGATGTAGTCGAGCAGTCGCTGATAGTGCGTGATCACCAGAAAGGCGTTGTCGGGCCTGCGCAGTTTGTTTACTCCGTTGGCGACAACCTTCAGTGCGTCGATGTCGAGACCTGAGTCGGTTTCATCGAGGATGGCCAGAGCTGGCTCCAGCATTGCCAGCTGGAAGATCTCGTTTTTCTTTTTTTCACCACCCGAAAATCCTTCATTCACCGAGCGGTTCGCCAGCTTGGCGTGGATGTCGAGCATACGCTTTTTCTCTTCCATCTTTGCCAGAAACTCATTGGCAGGCATGGGGTCCAGACCGTGATATTTCCGTTGTTCGTTTACGGCCGTGCGCATAAAATTGGTGATGCTCACCCCCGGAATTTCAACCGGATACTGAAAGCTCAGGAAGATGCCTTCGCTGGCGCGGTCTTCCACCGGCATTTCGAGCAGGTTTTTCCCCCTGAAAATAATTTCACCTTCTTCTATTTCAAAGATATCGCGTCCGGCAATCACCGAGGCGAGGGTACTTTTGCCGGTTCCGTTGGGACCCATTATGGCATGAACCTCACCCGGTCTGATTTCCAGATTTATTCCCCTGAGAATTTCCTTGCCGTTGATTGAGGCCCGTAAGTTTTTGATGCTAAGCATATAATGAAAAAATAGTGTTTGTTTTAATGTTGATTTTCCAGTTCAGGTTTCCCAGTTCAACCACTTAACCGACGCTGCCCTCCAGGCTGATTGCCAGAAGCTTCTGTGCCTCAACCGCAAATTCCATGGGAAGCTGTTTCAGCACTTCGCGGGCGTAGCCGTTTACAATCAGCCCTATGGCACTTTCGGTGCTGATGCCGCGCTGATTGCAGTAGAAAAGCTGGTCGTCGGAGATTTTTGAAGTAGTGGCTTCGTGCTCAACGATCGAAGACTGGTTTTCGGTTTTGATGTAAGGGAAAGTATGGGCTCCGCACTTATCGCCCAGCAGAAGCGAGTCGCACTGCGAAAAGTTGCGGGAGTTCAGCGCCCGTTTGGTCATTTTCACCAGACCCCTGTAACTGTTGTTGCTCTGTCCGGCTGAAATACCCTTCGAAATAATGGTGCTTTTGGTATTCCGCCCCAGGTGAATCATCTTGGTGCCGGTGTCGGCCTGCTGATAATTATTGGTGACGGCCACGGAGTAAAATTCTCCGACTGTGTTGTCGCCCATCAGCACAACGCTGGGATACTTCCAGGTGATGGCCGATCCGGTTTCAACCTGGGTCCACGATATCTTCGAATTATTGCCCTTGCAGATCCCGCGCTTTGTAACGAAGTTGTATATACCGCCCTCGCCCTTCTTGTTACCGGGGTACCAGTTCTGAACGGTAGAGTACTTCACTTCTGCATCCTTCAGGGCTATAATCTCCACAATGGCGGCGTGAAGCTGGTTCTCGTCGCGCATGGGTGCCGTGCATCCTTCCATGTAACTCACGTAACTGCCTTCGTCGCCGATGATCAGGGTGCGTTCAAACTGACCGGTATTGGCGGCATTGATGCGGAAATAGGTGGATAATTCAATGGGACAGCGCACCCCTTTCGGGATGTAACAGAACGAACCGTCGCTGAATACGGCCGAGTTAAGGGCAGCAAAGTAATTGTCGTCCGACGGCACTACCGTACCCAGGTACTGCTTCACCAGCTCAGGTACCTTTTGAACCGCCTCGCTGAAAGAACAGAAGATGATGCCTTGTTTTTCAAGCGTTTCAGAGAAAGTGGTTTTCACCGAAACCGAATCGATCACCGCATCAACGGCAACACCGGAAAGGCGTTTCTGCTCTTCAAGCGAAATGCCGAGCTTATTGAAGGTTTCAATCAGTTCGGGATCCACTTCATCGAGACTGGCCAGCTCTTTTTTCTTCTTCGGCGCAGCATAGTAGATAATATCCTGATAGTTGATGGGCGGATGATGCAGGTGTGCCCAGGTGGGCTCCGTCATACTCAGCCACTTGCGGTAAGCGTTCAGACGAAATTCGAGAAGCCATTCCGGCTCATTTTTTTTAGCCGAGATAAAGCGTATGGTATCTTCCGACAAGCCCTTCGGAGCCGTTTCCATTTCAATGTCGGTGTAAAAACCATACTTGTATTCTCCGCTGGTTACCTCGTCGAGTATGTTGTTGGGGTCGTTTTCCATCTCCCTTGGTGACTTATAGAATGCTTATTCAGATCAATTTAAGTAAGGCCGCAAAGATACCATTTTTCTGCCAGTTGCGACTGAAATTGCGAAAGCCCGACAGGTACCGGAGCGGCAGCAAAAAGCTTACAGGCATAACAAGCGGCAGCCAAAGTTGTTTTTAATTTCCGGCTTTCCGGCTTTTTTATTGCGAATTCAGGTATTGAAAAGCCGGTTTGCAAATCCCCCTGCCGTATGGCAAACCGGCTGTGCCACACTATTAATACCTATCTTTGCAAAAAAATTACCGCATGCTTGAAGATGCCGCTCCAAAACGTACCGAACTTTCCACATTGGGAGAATTTGGCCTGATCGATCGCCTGACCTCGGGTCTGGAATCCGTTAATGCCTCTACACTGAAAGGTGTGGGCGACGATTGTGCCGTGATCGACCACGGAAATCACGTTAGCCTTGTTACCAAAGACCTGTTGATTGAAGGGGTTCACTTCGACCTTTCGTATGCTCCCCTGAAGCACCTGGGATATAAGGCAGCGGCGGTGAACATCTCCGATATTGTGGCCATGAACGGAAAACCCGAGCAAATGCTGGTGGGAATCTCCGTTTCAAACCGCTTCTCGGTGGAGTCGCTCGAAGAGCTGTATGCCGGCATTCGTCTGGCCTGCGAGCGCTACAAGGTCGATCTTGTTGGCGGCGATACCACATCTTCGGTGTCGGGACTTTTCATCTCGATCACTGCAATTGGCCGGGCTTCCAAAGAGGAGGTGGTTTACCGGAATACCGCCCGCGAAAACGACCTCATCTGCGTAAGCGGCGACCTGGGCGGTGCCTATATGGGACTGCTTCTGCTTGAACGCGAAAAGCAGGTGTTCAAGGCCAACCCGAACATGCAGCCCGACCTGGAGGGCAACGATTACATCCTCGAACGCC
>JALHHH010000065.1:15368-19361 GCA_022837485.1 Bacteroidales bacterium | reverse complement strand
ACTACAGGGTAAGAGTTGGCGACTTCCGCTCAAGACTCGAAGCCGAAGGTTTTCTCAACAACATACGCAACGATTATCCCAATGCCTTCACAGTAAGCGACATGATTGACCCGCCGCCGCTCGAAACAAAACGATAATACGGGTATTTGTTGAGATGATGTATTCCATTTATTACCCGATTTACAAATAATCGCCCGGTATTGGAAATTATTGGAATAAGTGTTATTTTAGCCTGAAAGAAATACCTGCACACTATGAGAACCATCATTTCAGCCATCGATTTTTCCGATTGTTCCATTAACGCACTGGAACATGCCATCAGCATCGCAGCAAAATCCGATTCTAACATCCTGATGCTATGGGTTAATAATCCCAACACTACAAAAACAATTCTGTCTTCCGACCTTTCCGACGACCTGCTTGAAGAGGTGGAACATCAGTTCACCCGCCTCATCAACAAATACGAAAAAGAGCTTCCCAACTCCAGAATCGATTACATTATCCGTGAAGGAAAGGTATATAAAGAAGTAGTGAATCAGGCAAGGGAATCGGAAGCATGGCTGATTGTTGCCGGTACACACGGCTCATCCGGCTTTGAAGAGCTCTGGATAGGCAGTAACGCCAATCGTATTGTTACTGCAGCTCCATGCCCGGTAATTACCATTCGCACAGGCATTCCTATTGTTCGTGATCTGAAGAAAATCGTAATGCCCGTCGACAGCTCCATGGAGACGCGCCAGAAAGTGCCCTTCACCAGCGAACTGGCAAAGTTGTTCGATGCCGAAGTACACATACTGGCAACCTACACTACTACCGTTGAAAACGTGAGAGGAACCGTTATGAGCTATGCCAAACAGTCGGCCAAATATTTTAAGGAACACGATGTGAAACATTTCATTGTAGAAACAGAGTCGGACAATATTGCCACCTCTACGATGGAATATGCCAGGCAGTCCGATGCCAATCTGATCTCAATAATGACGGAGCAGGAAAAAGCCGCATCCAATCTCTGGCTTGGTCCTTACGCACAGCAGATGGTGCACCATTCTCCCATCCCTGTGCTCAGCATTCATCCTATGGAAATTCTGATCTCTATGGGTTATTGATTCAATCGTCCCCGACAGGGGGAGGTTACAGACAAAACAATCTCAATAAAGAAGCCCCGCTTTTGCATTGGCGGGGCTTCTTTATTTTTTGTCGCGTCTGTCCTTAGTTCCTGTCGAGGCAGTTAAGGTCGGTAAAAGCTGTTTTCAGCCTGGCGATCATGGTCTTCTGACCTTCGCTCAGCCACTTGCGCGGGTCGTAATATTTCTTATTGGGCTTGTCTTCTCCTTCCGGATTTCCGATTTGTCCCTGAAGGTATCCTTCGTTTTTCTTGTAGTAGTTCATCACACCTTCCCAGGTAGCCCATTGGGTATCGGTATCGATGTTCATCTTGATAACCCCGTAAGAGATTGCCTCGCGTATTTCTTCACGGCTTGATCCGGATCCTCCGTGGAAAACGAAGTTGACCGGTTTGGAAGCCGTATTGAACTTCTTCTCGATGTATTCCTGTGAATTTTTGAGTATTACGGGTTCCAGGCGTACATTTCCGGGCTTATAAACGCCGTGAACGTTGCCGAAGGACGCAGCAATGGTAAAACGGTCGCTGATTTTCATAAGTTCGGCATAGGCGAATGCCACATCTTCGGGCTGGGTATACAGTTTGGAGCTTTCAACACCGGTATTATCCACTCCGTCTTCCTCTCCTCCGGTAACACCCAGTTCAATTTCGAGGGTCATGCCCATTTTGCTCATACGGGCAAGGTATTTGGCGCAGATTTCAACGTTTTCGGCCAGACTTTCTTCTGAAAGGTCAAGCATATGCGAACTGAAGAGCGGTTTACCGGTTTCTGCGAAAAATTTTTCTCCGGCATCGAGAAGGCCGTCGATCCAGGGCAGAAGTTTCTTTGCTGCGTGGTCGGTATGAAGGATGACCGGAATGCCGTAAAGTTCGGCAAGCATGTGCACGTGTCTTGCGCCTGAAACAGCACCGGCGATGGCAGCGCGTTCCCCTTCGTTGGGCAGGAATTTACCGGCATAGAAATGTGCTCCGCCGTTTGAAAACTGTATTATTACGGGTGAATTAACTTCGCGGGCAGCCTGCATAACGGCATTAACCGAATCGGTGCCTACAACGTTAACAGCGGGAAGAGCAAACCCGTTTGCCCTGGCAATTCTGAACACTTCCTGAACATCACCGCCGGTAGCAACGCCCGGTTTTACCTTATCGAAAACTCTTTCTGACATTTGAAAAAAGGGTTAAATTGGACTGAATGAATTATCTTCGCAAAGGTAATCAATTTTAGGTGATTGAATAAGTGAATGCCTGAAACTGAGACATAAAAACAGGTTCCAATAACATTTTTGCCGCAAAGCCGTATGTCGTTCGAGATAAAAATCCGAGAGCTGATTTCCGATAATTATTCGGGATCGGCTGCCATTCTTGAAAAGATCATCAGGAGTATTCAAACTTACATCAACAGCAAAGAGGTAAATCAGGAATACCTGAGGGAGAATCTTGAAAAGGTAACCAATCATTTCCCTGATCTGGCCGTTCTGCATCATTTCATGCAGCAATTTTACGATTTGCTCGACGATGCCGTTACCGGAGCCTGGAACAATGAAAAGACCATCAACCGTATCGGTCAGTTTCTGGCATCGTATACAAGGCAGTGGGATGACAGCATCGGGCAGGCAGCAGAACGCATGGAGCGGCTGGTTCAGTTTCAGGGTAAAAAAGTTCTTCTGCACAGCAACAGCTCTAGCATTCACATCCTTTTCGAGCATCTGGCCACACACAACATATTTCCACCGGTTTATCAAACCATGTCGGGTCCGGTTTTTGAAGGAAAGCTGCAGGCCAGGGCATTGAGCGATCTTGGATGCAAGGTACATTTCATCAACGAAGCAGCTATCGGACGGTTTATTCATGAAATTGACTTTGCTGTAATGGGAGCCGATAACGTATTTACCGATGGTTTTACCAATAAAATAGGGACCTATCCCATTGCGCTGGTATGCAGAGAGGCAGGAAAGCCGTTTTATGTTATCTGCGATTCCCGAAAACGTTCACCCCTGGATTTCAGGAGCCGGGTAACGGCAATTTTCGAAAGCGAAGAGCCACAGGGAGAGTTGTGGAATAATGCACCGAAAGCCATTACTCCCGTGAATTATTACTTTGAATTTACCCCAAGCAGTCTGGTTTCGGCGTATTTTTTTGAAGATACCTGGTGGGAAATTAATCCTTAATTCGAAATAAAAACTAGCATAACAACGGCTTTTGGAAAAAAACTCCGCCACATTTGCGATGGGAGCGATTTTTTACCGAAATTTGCACCCTTGGAATATGGCCCCGTAGTTCAGCTGAATAGAACGTCAGATTCCGGTTCTGAAAGTCACAGGTTTGAATCCTGTCGGGGTCACAAGCATACGCCTGTTTGTAAGAAAAAGAGAGAGATTTCACCAAAGGAGATCCCTCTCTTTTGTGTTATAAAACACCCTGTTTCAAAGCAGATTTTGCATTGCTGCATGAATAATGCAAGAAATAAACCGGTATAACAGAAATTCTGAATCGGTCGAGCCTAAAGCGTAAAGCTTTTCAATTCTACTTCGGCTTTTATTTTTTCGATTACCAGTCTGATCAGACTGTCAAGGGGACTGCCTTCGGTGTAATCGGCCGGGGCTATGTAGCCGGCCCGGTTTTGCCGTATCAGGTTTTCGCAGTTCTGTCGGGGCGAGGGCTTGTCTCTCGCAGACTTAATTTCGGGATTATACACGGCGATTGCTGTCCCGCCCTGATATTTGATCATCTTCATGGCCGGCACATCGGTTTCTCCGTCGCCGATATAAATCATCTGTTTAAACGGGATGGTTCGTTCCTCCTCGGGCAGGTACTTATTGATCAGTGTATTGTCGTAGGAGTTATTGATTCCTTTATTGATCCGGAACAAA
>JALHHH010000065.1:0-15345 GCA_022837485.1 Bacteroidales bacterium | reverse complement strand
GCAAGAGCCGGCCACACAGCTACCCCGTTGGCATCGTAGCGGTATCCGGAAGCATAGATATTGGTAAAGTGCCTGGCAATAGGGGTTCCGCTGATAAACTCCCGGAGTCCGGACGAAATTATATGATGCTCCAGTTCTATTCCGCGTTCCCTGGCAAAGGCATTGATCCGGTCGAACCAGGATTCCACCCCTTTGAAAAAGGTAATCCCGCTTCCATACTGTTCGAAGTCGCTGCGGCGGATGGGCAGGTCGCGGCGGCGGGCTTCATCCAGCGAAAGCTGCATATATGCCAGTATCTCGTCCATATCGTTTTCTTTGGCGATCTGGTTGGCATGTGCCCAGAATTCGGCAGCAGGAATTTTGAGTGACGGCAGGAACGTATGCTCCTGCATATTCCCGGGAGCCAGCGTGCCGTCGAAATCATAGGCAATCGCGATTTTTACAGGGAGTATTGGCATTTTGAGGATGTATTTTATGCAAATGTAATGTAAACCCTGTTGTATTCAACTCGTAACGAAGTATCGCTATACAGAACGGTTTGATAAAAATAGCAAAGTGCCGGAGGTACTGCCAGATGAAGGTGATAAAGCAGGGCTTCCGGACCGGGGCATTCGGACTGAAACGTTAATTGGTAAACAATCCTACCATCAGTTTGTTAATATTCCGTTAATGAAAAACCCTGGCAGGCCTGAAGCCCCTGATATCGGGCTGTTTTAAGGGGAAAGTATGCTGTTTTTCAGTCACTAACAGAATTATATGATCAAGAAAGTTCTTGTAGCAAACCGTGGAGAGATCGCGGTACGTATCATGCGGTCGTGCCGCGAGATGGGAATCCCCACTGTTGCTGTATATTCTGAAGCCGATCGCACAGCCATGCATGTTCGCTATGCCGACGAGGCCTATTACATCGGAGCAGCACCTTCTTCCGAGAGTTATCTGAACATTGAGCGTATACTTGAGGTAGCCCGCAAATCGAAAGCGGATGCCATTCATCCGGGCTATGGATTTCTTTCGGAGAATGCGGAGTTTTCGGAGCGCTGCAGTGCCGAAGGCATTGAATTTATCGGTCCGGGTCCGGATGCCATCCGTCAGATGGGAGATAAAATTACTGCCCGCAAAACCATGATAGCTGCAGGCGTACCCGTTGTTCCGGGAACAGTTGGTGCCATTACCAGTTTTGAGGAGGCCATAGATAAGATTCGTGAGATCGGTCTGCCGGTGATGATAAAAGCATCCGCCGGCGGTGGCGGGAAGGGAATGCGCCTGGTAAAGGATGAAGCATCCGTTGAAAGCTCCCTTCGTGGTGCCCGTTCGGAGGCAAAAGCAGCCTTTGGCGACGATGCCGTTTACATCGAGAAGTACATAGAATCGCCTCACCATATTGAATTTCAGATACTTGCAGACAAACACGGAAATGCCATACATCTGTTTGAACGGGAGTGTTCGGTGCAGCGCAGACATCAAAAAGTGGTGGAAGAAACTCCTTCGCCCCTGCTAACCCCCGCTATACGGGCCGAAATGGGAGCCCATGCCGTTGCAGCCGCCAAAGCGTGTAATTATCACGGAGCCGGAACCATAGAATTTATTGTTGACGACAATCTGAACTACTACTTCCTGGAAATGAACACCCGCCTTCAGGTAGAGCATCCGATCACGGAACGCGTGGTTGGTGTTGACCTGGTGAAGGAGATGATCAACATCGCCAACGGCATACCCCTCTCCTATCGTCAGGAGGATCTGAAGCAGTCGGGCCACGCCATCGAGTGCCGGATATATGCAGAAGACCCTGACCAGAATTTCATGCCGAGTCCGGGAACCATACGTCATATTTCCGAACCTCTCGGGTTGGGAGTGCGGCACGACGGGTATGTTTACGAGGGGTATACCATTCCCATCTACTACGATCCCATGATTTCGAAGCTGATTGTATGGGCACCCAACCGGGATGAGGCCATCGGCAGGATGAGCCGGGCGTTGCATGAATACAAAATTACCGGGGTAAAAACATCCATACCTTTCCTTGCCCGCATTATGGAATCGCCGGTCTTTCGCTCGGGAAAATACAACACCCATTTTATTGAGGAAAACAGCGAGTTTCTGTTTTCAAAAGCCGACTGTGACGGAATATGCGAGGATATGGCCCTGATTGCTGCCTATCTGGAATATACCGCGGTACTTCAGCACACGGAAGCGGCTCCGGAAGAACAGAAACCGGCCAGCCGCTGGAAGAATTTTGAACGCCGGGCTTACATTTAACCTTTGAATTTATGCCAATAGAGATAAACATTGACGGGCGTACTGCCCTTGTTGAAGAGCTGAAGCGCGACGGTAACCTGGTAACATTCAAAGTGGATGATGAGATTTACGAGGTGGATGCCATGCGCGTTGGTCAGGGACTCTATTCCATGATCTACAAGGGAAGATCGTACAATCTGGAAATGATCGACAACGGCTCTCCCAGACATTATACGGTTAACTCCTTTCACGATTCGTGGCAGCTCGAGGTAATCGATGCACAAACCCGTTACCGGATGAACCGGTCGAAAGGCGATGATACCGACAGCGGCAATACCATTGTTTCGCCCATGCCCGGGAAGATCGTAAAAATTCCTGTAAAAACCGGCGATGCAGTAGAAGCAGGTCAGACACTTATCATTGTATCGGCAATGAAAATGGAAAGCGAATTCAAGGCCAAATCTGCCGGAACCGTTAAGTCCGTTCATGTTGCGGAAGGCGATACGGTGGACAGCAATAAGGTGCTGGTTGTGGTGGAGTAGAATAAGAAACGAGTTTTTACAGAGCAGATCCGCTTCCAGAGCATCCGCCGGAGGCGGAGGCGGAGGCGGAGGCGGAGGCGGAGGCGACCCAGGCAGAAAGAGGAGCAAGGGAAGGAAAGTCTAATTTTTAATTTCTAATTTTAATTTCTAAAAATTAAATACTCAGCCTTAACCTCAGCCTTAAACAAAGTCCGAAATCAAAAATCCCAAATAGAGAATATGTCAAATCTGGATGAAATATACCGCAGGCTCGAAGAACGCAACCGCCAGGCTGAACTTGGAGGCGGACAGGAGCGCATCGACAAACTGCATAAAACGGGACGTAAAACGGCCCGGGAGCGTATCGTTATGCTTCTGGATCCGGGTTCTTTTGTTGAATTCGATCGTTTTGTGGTGCATCGCGCCCGCGATTTTGATATGGAAAAAACGCTGATTTCGGGCGACGGGGTTGTAAGCGGCTACGGTAAAATTGACGGAAGGCTGGTGTATGTATTTGCTCAGGATTTCACCGTTTTCGGGGGAACGCTGAGCCGTGCCAATGCCGACAAAGTAATAAAAATCATGGATCTGGCCCTTAAGATGGGCGCTCCGGTAATCGGACTCAACGACTCCGGCGGAGCACGTATTCAGGAAGGTGTGGAGAGTCTGGCAGGTTATGCCGATATATTTTACCGCAACGTAATGAGCAGCGGCGTGGTTCCGCAGATCAGTGCCATCCTCGGTGCATGTGCCGGAGGTGCGGTTTACAGTCCCGCCATTACCGACTTTATCCTTATGACAAAGGAATCGAGTTACATGTTTGTTACCGGTCCGGATGTGATTAAAGCGGTCACCCATGAAGAAGTAACCAAGGACGAGCTTGGCGGTGCCATGACGCACAATGCCAGAAGCGGCGTTGCCCATCTTATGGCCGACGACGATGAGCAGGCCATGATGATGATCAGGGAGCTGATAAGCTTCCTGCCTTCCAACAACATGGAAGAACCTCCGGTGATGAAATCGACCGACGACCCCAACCGCGAGGATGAAAAGCTTCAGGGGATTGTTCCCGCCGATCCGAATAAGCCGTACGACATGACCGAAATCATTCACAGCGTGGTGGACGACGGTAACTTCATGCAGATAATGCCGCATTATGCGCAGAACATCATTACCGGTTTCGGCCGGCTGAACGGGAAACCGGTAGGCATAGTGGCTAACCAGCCCTCTGTGCTTGCCGGGGTGCTCGACATCAACAGCTCGGTTAAAGCTGCCCGTTTTGTGCGCTTTTGCGATGCTTTCAACATCCCTCTGGTCACTTTCGTGGATGTTCCCGGATTCTTACCCGGCACTTCACAGGAATTCGGAGGAATTATCAAGCACGGAGCAAAACTGCTTTATGCCTATGCCGAAGCTACCGTTCCCAAGATTACCGTCATTACCCGAAAAGCATACGGAGGAGCTTACGATGTAATGTCGAGCAAGCATATCGGAGCCGATGTGAACTACGCCTGGCCAACTGCTGAAATTGCCGTTATGGGTGCAGAAGGTGCTGTAAACATCATCTTCCGAGATAAGCTTACCGACGACGACAAGGCAAAGGCCGTACAAAACTACCGTGATGTATTTGCCAGTCCTTACAAAGCCGCAGAACAGGGGTATATTGATGAGATCATTTATCCGGCAACCACACGCCGAAAACTGATTCAGGCACTCGATATGTGCTCGAACAAGCGTAAGAGCAACCCTCCGCGCAAGCACGGCAACATTCCCCTGTAAGCATGCGATAACAATTACATAAATATTTACCCGGACACCGTAATGGACTGTCCGGGTTTTTTATTTCTGCATCAGGGGTTTTCGCGGCAATAAGCCACCAGCGCATCCACGTGAATTCGGGTGGTATTGAGCATGGGTATGCCGTAATAGAACGGGTCGGCAAGGATAAGCGGGAATTCGGTACATCCAAGGATAAGGCTGTCGATCTGCTGTTGTTGCACCATTTTCCCGATAGTACTTATAAGCAGATCACGGGTGTCGTCCCTGAAGATACCGAGTTCTATTTCTGTAAAGAGCTTATAATGCAGCAATTCCCGGTCTTCCTTTGCAGGAAGCACGACTTCCATCCCTTTTCGCCGGAAGGAATCGGGATAGAAAGATGCATCCATGGTGAAACCCGTGCCAAAAAGTCCAGGACGCTTCAGGTTTCTGCGAAAGGCTTCAGTACGGGCAGCCTCCACAATGCTGATAAGGGGCAGCCCCGCTCGTCCGCTGATTTCATCGAAAAAAATGTGCGGAGTATTGGCGGTGATGGCAGCGAAATCTGCTCCTGCATCCTTCAGGCGTGCGATCGCTTCAGACAGGTAAGCAATTGCACTTTCATAATTGCCCGATCGCATGAATCCCATCAGCTTCCCAAGGCTCACGCTGTAGATAATAATCTCGGGGTAATTCATTTCACCCTTACCGTCCTTGAAGGAATCAATAATGGCCTTGTAATAGTCTACCGTTGCTTCGGGTCCAGTACCGCCGATTAAACCGATTTTCTTCATACGATAGATATTTTAATGAAATTCCATTAACAACGATCTATAATATCCTGATAAAATTCCCTGTAATCATTGGCCGGGCTCTGCAAACAAAGGACCGTTAACTGCTGTGTGTTTTTGAAGGATTTGCTCCAGCAGAATGGCTGCTCCTTCAATCAATGCAGGGCAAACGGACTGAAAAGCACCGCTGTGGTTTGCATTATCGCGACCTTCGGTGGTACTGAGATTATGTTTCAGCAGTTTACTGCACTGAAGGTCGCCAAAACGGTTTTCGAATTCCAGAAGAAATTCATTTGTAATCTGCAAAACATTTGCTTTGTCGGATGCATTACCGGATGGTGAATAGCCAAAATACAGTCCGATCACCATCAGCGAACCGCTCACCGCTCCGCACATTTCACCACGTGAAGCTATTCCTCCGCCGAAGGCAGAAGCCAGTAAGAATGCCGAAACATCTTCCCTGAAAAACGCGCGGCCAAAGGGGTAAAGAATGGATTGAGCGCAGTTGCTGCCATTGGCAAACAGTTGTTTAGCCTCAGAAGCCTTGTCCATGATCTCAATTTTCCGGTACGAGTTGAAAGGTACCTCCTGTTTAGAAAAACGAAGGTACAAGATTATTAAACAGGCAACACCTCACCTGGTATTTAGGATGTGCAACTCCGATTCTGAATATCAAAAAGAAAATTATTAAAAAAAAGTAGCGTCGGGCTGAGCCGGTTTTGATACAAACGGTGTAATAGACATCACAAAACCAAATTAACCGTGTATCATGAAAAGTATGCCTTTTTACCTGTTCCAGGTTGCCCTGATGTCAACCTTAGCAATTTTCAGTTCCTGCAGTAAGGACAAGGATAGCAATCCGGATCCCGACAATAATAAACCGGTACTGGTTTACAATGAAACTATTATCGGAATGACCGGTGTTACATCCGGTATAGAAATTACGGCGACCGATCCCGACGGCGATGAACTTTCCTATACCTGGACACTGGTGACATCCCCTTCCGGATCTGTACCCATTTTCGCTCCTTTGATGAACCGAGCCGACTTTACAACGGCCATTCCCGGCATTTACAAGGTTGAAGTCGTTGTTAAAGACAACAAGGGGAGCCAGGCCGTTGCCGTGGTTAACCTTTATATCGGAGGAGAACTGCCGTCAAACATAAGCAGCAATACCACTCTTCCCGACCTGTTTACCGATGAGGCTTATCCCGATTATTATGCAAACCGTTCGGTGCAGATTACGGCAGGCCTGACGCTTGATGCCGGGGTAGTAATAGAGTGCGCCTCCGATATAACAATTTTTGTGAACGGAGCCAACGCCTACCTTAATGCCGGAGGAACGGCATCCAGGAACATCATCTTCAGGGGAAGTGAAAAAATTAAAGGATGGTGGAAAACCATCAACTTCAACTCGGTAAACCTGAATAACAAACTGGATCATGTGCAGGTACTTCATGCCGGAAGTTCTGCCATTGCCGGATACAAGACTGCCATTTATATCAAAAGCAGTTCTTCTTGCAGGGCAGCGATTACCAACACGAGGATATCACTGACCGATGGATACGGACTGTTTATTGACGGAAATGAAAACGGATTGATTGATTTTTCAGGAAATACATTTTCCGATAATTCGGATGCCCCCATGATGGTCGGAGCCCATAGTCTGTATTCGCTTGATTATGCCACGCAATACTCCGGTAACGGGATACAGGCAATAGTTGTAAAGGGTCCGACAAATGCCCGGTTTGAATCAAGCGGAAGCATCAAAGCACTGGGCGTTGATTATCACTTTATGAGCAATGCCGAACTACGGACAAATCTCACCTTTGAACCGGGAGTTACCTGCCTCTTCAATTCAGGGACGAGACTTTGGGTAACCTCTGACGGAGCAATTATTGCCAATGGCAGTGCCTCTGAGAAAATCACCTTTTCGGGAATCTTCGCAAGCCCGGGAGCCTGGAATGGGATAGAACTGGCGTCCGCTTCCCCCGAAAACAGTATTGATTACGCGATTATCAGTTATGGAGGCAACAGCAGCGGACGGGATGCCAACATTTATATGTTCAATCCTTCAAAACTTACACTTACAAACAGTACCATTTCCGATAGCCAGACCTGGGGCTTATTCAAAGCATCGGGGAGTACCGACCTGACAGAGAGCAATAATGTATTCTTCAACAATGCATCGGGTGATATCGGAGGAAATTAATTCAACAAATCATATTTAAAAAGCAAAAAACTATGAAATCAAAAATAAACATAATACTTATACTTTTTGCAGCGGTTTTCATTACCAGTTGCGGAAAAGACGACGATGGAACCAATCAGACCAGTGTTTTAAATCCCGAAAAGTTCAAGGCAAAAATTTGGGTTGGATCCGGAACCGAAACTACTGAAATAGAATTTGATGAAGGCAAATTGGTGACTGCCGGGAATATCCTCACAGATGACTCAGATTCATACATTATGATAACGGCAACAAACCTGGATGCCAGCATGACCATCAATTTTTACCCGCCCGATAATTCTCCGCTCAAGGATGATGTGATTTCCATAATGATTTATACACAGCAACTAAAACCCTGGACGCGCGACAAGACATACACTACTGTATATGTCGCACAGCATCCCTACGTTGAAGAATATGCGGTAGTGAGTTACTGGGATGGCTCGGAAGAAAGGGACTTTCTCTCCTCCAACCGGCCCGAATCGATGAGCGGCAAGGTTAAACTATGGAGGGAAGGCAAAATGCTTAAAGGAGAAATTGCAACAAGAATTGGTCTGCAATCGTACGATAACCGCCTGGTTTACATCACCATGGAATTTGAACTCAGGACTGAAGATGACGGGCTTACCGATTAAAATTCAAGGAATCCTGAGGCATTTTTAACAGCATTACCCGTGCTATTGATACCGGTAGCACGGGTAATTGACGGCCATATGAAAATTACTACTACAGGTCTCCCTGCAGGCCGTTGACCTGAACTGAGAATATCGACTCGGTCGTTTGTCAAAAATTGTTAATCATGAGAAATATACTTCTAAAAATAAGCTTTGTACTAACGCTTGCCACCGCTCATACAGGACTCATGGCCCAGAAATCCCCCGCAGCTGCCGGCGGAGATGCCGCGGGCAGCGGGGGTTCGGCAGGTTATTCCATAGGACAGGTTTTTTATACGGCCAATTCCGGGCCGGATGGTTCAGTATTACAGGGCGTTCAGCAGCCCTATGAGATATCTGTTATTACTGTAACCGAAAAAGCTGAAGACATTGAGCTGATCGTTTCAGCATTTCCCAACCCGACGACAGGTATACTGATAATCCGTATCAATTCGGCTGCCCTGGCTACTTTCAGGAAACTGGACTACCGGCTCTTCGATATCAACGGGAAACTGCTTGAAACCAAACGAATAGAGGGAACGCAAACAGTGATTGATTTGTATCGCCGTACTCCGGGCACATATCTTTTAAGCATTGCCGAAGAAAACACTGATTTAAAGACATTTAAAGTAATTAAATACAGGTGAGACAACCTTAACGATAAAAAATGTTCAGAATCCGTCCTGACCGTTATGCCATCAGGAATTACAAGAGCGACCACAAATAAACCTTCAAACCATGAAACAAATTTTCACCATATTCTTCACCCTGTTACTTGCAGCAGGATTGTACGCCCAGGCACCTCCGAAAATCAGCTATCAGGCAGTTGTGCGCGATAACAACAACGCTTTAATTGCCAACCGGATGCTTGGAATAAAGATTAGCATTCTGCAATATTCAACCTATGGGAATACCGTATATGCAGAAACACATACACGCGCTTCCAACGCCAACGGACTGGTAACTTTGGAAATCGGAAGCGGGAATGTGCTGACGGGTTCCATGTCGGGGATAAACTGGGCCAACGGGCCTTACTTTGTTCAGACCGAAACAGACCCGGCAGGCGGAATCAATTACAGTATAACCGGAACCAGTGAACTTCTGAGTGTTCCGTATGCCTTGTTTTCGGCCAGCGGAAATCCCGGACCAGCCGGACCGCAGGGGCCTCAGGGTGAACCCGGCCCTGCAGGGCCACAGGGTCCTCAGGGTCCACAAGGGCCTGCCGGAGCTGACGGTGCCGAAAATGCTTGGGGATTAAGCGGAAATTCAGGCACTAACCCAACTGATAATTTTATCGGCACAACTGATAATAATGATGTGGTTTTTAAAAGAAATAATGTCCTTGCCGGCAGACTGAATCTAGACCTTGAAAACACTTCTTTTGGTGTTAATGCACTAATGGCAAATATCAGCGGAGTCAACAACACTGCTACCGGATCATTTGCACTTAATTCAAACACCTACGGAAATTACAATACTGCCCACGGTACCGGCGCCCTTGCGAATAGTACGATTGGTAACGACAACTCCGCGACCGGAGTAGCAGCACTTTATTTTAATAGCTCCGGAAGCAACAATACCGCACACGGGAGAAGTTCACTATACTCTAATACTACAGGCTCTGATAATACTGCCAATGGTTTCTTTGCATTAGCCAACAATACCACAGGGAATAACAACACTTCCAGCGGAAGTTCTGCCCTGTTTCAAAATACAACCGGCAATAACAATACCGCAAACGGGAGAAGTGCACTGCAATCCAATACCACAGGCTACAATAATACTGCCATTGGCTGGGAGTCGCTCAAATCAAACACCACCGGCATCTATAATACAGCTGCTGGAGTCAGAGCACTTTTAAGCAATACTGAAGGATATCTTAATACCGCAAACGGATACGACGCACTGCGATCAAACACTACAGGCAACAACAATACCGGCACCGGAAGTGGTTCACTCTATGCCAACACAACCGGGAATGACAACACTGCCATTGGTTTTGAAGCCCTTACATATAACACGACAGGAAGCCGCAATGCCGCTAATGGCCATTCTGCTCTTTATTCCAATACAACAGGAAATAACAACACAGCTAACGGATTTGAAGCGCTTAAGTCAAACACTTCAGGATATAACAACACCGCCATTGGTTTTGGGGCGCTCTTCAACACCACGGGAAACAACAATACAGGCATCGGCTTCGATGCCCGGGTGCCAAATGCAGCCGGAAGTAACCAGGTGCGCATCGGCAGTACCACCGTTACCTATGCCGGTGTACAGGTAGCATGGACCATCACTTCCGACCGTCGCTGGAAGGAAAATGTCCAGACTTCTGAGTTGGGGCTGAGTTTTATCAATGCCTTACATCCGGTTTCCTATGTGCGGAAAAATGATGAAAACCATAAGACCGAGTTCGGATTTATCGCCCAGGATCTGGAAAAAACACTTCAGGAATTCAATGTAACCAACAGCGGCATCCTTACAAGAGATGATGAAGGAATGCTGAGTCTTCGATACAACGACCTGATTGCCCCTATGGTAAAAGCCATACAGGAACTCAAAGCAGAAAATGACCTGCTGAAGACTGACAATCAGGCCTTAAAGGTTGAGCTGGAAACTTTAACCACACAAGGAAGACATAACGAAAACAGACTCGAAAAGCTGGAGAAATTATTCGGTGTAACCGCTGAAAACAAGTAAAGCAGAGAGGTGTTCTTCAGAAGATAAACTTGTACAATTAAACAGTTAGACCTGGTTAAAACCAAAAATTTTCTCATAATGCATCAGAACAATAAGTTTGGTGGGTTCTTTTATAAACAGTAAACAAATTGTCTTCTGCAATGCTGGCCCGGACAGTAAGTGTTCTGTCCGGGTTTTTTTAAAAAAGTCCGCATTACTTCAATGTACGGATGAGTAAAAAACATCAACAGATTATAATTCAAGTCATTATCAATTCATAAAACTTTAAAACCTCTGATAACATGAGAATTCTATCGATCATTTTTATATTGGCCTTGCTCTCCCCTGCCCTGCAGGCGCAGAAAATAAGCCGGACGCTGGAAAACCACAACTCAAAAACAGCCGACCTTGTCCTTTTTGGTACCGGCATGGATACTCCTTTAAAACTTGGCAGCATCGATGCAAAAGGAAACCTTTCGGCGGACCTTTCTGATATTCAGATGTCTGCAATTACGGATGAAATAAAAGATATGTACTTCACGGAGCTGAGAAATGTATTCAGATTTGGCTGCGGTGGCCCCGACGATTTTGGGAAGCAGGGAAATATTCCTGCTCTCAGGGGAGGAAATATAGCGCTGTGGGACGGCAATGAATGGACAGGTTCCATTTTCCTTGTCTCGGATACTGAACTAAAACCCTGGCTGGAAGATGAGGGCTACAATCCCGCAATTAAAGCGACTTTCTGGGATATCGTATATGCAGGAGAGGATGTTAAACTTAATCTGAATTGCAATAATGAAATCGGCCTGGAAAGCGGTAATGTTGAAGTAAGTTATACTTATTCGCTTGACCTTAAAAAAGGTTTCAACTGGTTAGAATATACGATTGAGGAGGTCTATAATACCAATCCGGAAGAGACCGCTTCATTCCCTTCTAAGGTGAAAATTAGCAACCTCAGTAATCCGGAAAGAATGAAATGGATGGCGAACTATTTTTTTTGAACCATATGGCCGATAAACTTACCGAATTTCTCGAAAAAGCCCTGCCATTCAGAAAACAGAATCCTCTGAGAAACTATGTGAAACTGCCAGATGACAATGATTTTGATGGATATCGGATTCATTGCAATGATCTCATTTTCTCAGTTAATTAATTTTTTAACCAAATCATTAACCATCATGAAGAACCAATTACAATTCAGGCATTTATTTTTTCTGGTCCTGATGAGCTTATTTATGTTCACGGGCCGGGAAAACATAAGCATGGCACAGGATGCGGCTCCATTCCAATTTCCGGCTGAAGACCGCATGAAAGAACATATTGTCAGAAAAGCGGCAACCCTTGAAGAACGGGGGCACCTTTACTATGGTACCTGGTTCCGTTCCGTGACACCAGCAACGGAACGGAAGCAGGTGCCTCTCCAGGGAATGGGAGGCAGGTCTACCCTCACCGTAACCAACACCAACGACTCGGGTGAAGGATCGCTGCGCTGGGCCATTCAGCAGGCCAATGCAAGCCCTGAAGCAGACATCATTGCGTTTGATATTCCCGGTAGCGGGCCTCACTATATTCAGCCGCTGGACCGGCTGGGATATATCTATAATCCCGTTATCATTGACGGCACCACACAGCCCGGCTGGGCTCCCGGTGCGCCGGTGATTGTACTCGACGGAAGTCTGACCCCTGACGGACAGGAAGGTTTTCGCATTTTTGGCGATGCTCATGGCAGCGAGATCCGTGGCCTGGTGATCGGAGGATTTGACCGGCCTATCCCTCCCGATCAGCCTCAGGCAGGTTATAATGGGTTTGCCATTGTTATAGAAACCAACAATAATAAAATTCAGGGCAACTTCATTGGACTGGCACCTGATGGCGTCACCCCTTTCCCTAATGTGCGCGGAGTGCAGATCATGAACAGCTCGAACAATCTGGTAGGAGGTACATCACCCGAAGAGCGCAATGTGATTTCAGGCCACACAGCAATCGGAGTAGCCATTTTTGGCAATGAGGTAAGGCCGGGGCCAATCTCATCCGACAATGTAATCTCGGGAAATTACATTGGGACGGATGCTACAGGAACTGCTGATCGAGGCAATTCCACCAACATTCAGATCGCAGAAAGCGCAAGCAACACCCTGATCGGAGGCACTTCGGTTTCGCAGCGCAACATTATCAGTGGTGCAGATATGAATGGAATTTTAATTGTCTCCCCCGGCACACTAAATACCCAGGTGAAAGGAAATTACGTTGGTACGGATGTTACAGGCACTGTTGCCATCCCCAATGAATGGACGGGCATTTCTGTTTATTGGGGTCCGGACCAAACCCTGATAGGAGGTGCTGAACCCGGCGCCCAGAATATTATTTCCGGAAACGGTCAGGCAGGCATTGAGCTGGGGGCAGGCCTGGGTCCGGATGAACTTCCCAACACCAATAATGTGATCGCAGGTAACTACATTGGTTTGGACGTGAATGCCAATCCTATGTCAAATGACGTCGGAATTCTGATTAATGGAGTGTCTCAGTACAATACCATTGGCGGCACTACTGCAGCCGAAAGAAATATCATTTCAGGAAACAACAGCGATGGAATATTACTGGGTGGCGATCAGGTCAGATTCAACCAGATCTTTGGAAACTTCATCGGCACTACCCCTGATGGCACAGCAGGCTATACAGAACCAACCGGATATGGTATATACGTCGGATACGGATCCAGCAACAACGTCGTTGGAGGCTTGGATCCCGGCAAAGGGAACCTGATTTCGGGGAATTATGGTCACGGTGTAATTGTGGCCGGATCTACCAGCATTCAAAACAATATTCTTGGTAATCTGATCGGTACCAATGCATCGGGAACGGGTGCTGTTGGAAATCGTGCCGGAGGAATAGGAATTTCAAACAGCACCTCAACCCTGATACAGGGAAATGTAATTTCCGGCAACGGGAATTCTGGTTCCACAGCAGGTATTGAAGTCATCGGCAATACTGCAAGAGCTACAATCAAAAGCAACAAAATCGGGGTTGATATTACCGGCCAGCTGGCCATCCCCAATATTGGAAACGGCATAATACTCAGAGCTCCAAGCAATACTATTGGCGGAAACAATACAGGAGACTTTAACATTATTTCCGGAAATACCTCGAATGGGATTTTACTGCTTTCCTTAACGGGATCGGCTGACCTGAATAACATCTGGGGAAATTATATTGGAACCAATCCGGAAGGCCTGGCGTTAGGTAACGGAGCCAACGGTATTGATATTGGCGGAGGAATCCGGAACAGGATCGGTGGTATTATCCCGGCACGTCAAAACAAGATCGCGTACAACAGCGGCCGGGGGATAAGTATGAGCGACTTCATTAACCTGGTACCTGTCAGGAATGAAATCCTTGGTAATTCCGTTTATTCCAATACGGGTCACGGAATTCTTCTCGGGAACTACAGCAGTATTCCCGGTAACGATCTCGGCGATGCCGATACGGGGCCAAACCAGCTTCAGAACTTCCCGGAAGTAACAAGTGCCACATTTGGAGGAGGGCAACTGGAGATTACTTATTTTGTGTCTTCCGATCCGACCAATTCCGCATATTCCATCCGGGTGGAATTCTTCAGCACCAATCCCAATGAAAGGCAGGGAAAAACATTCCTTGGATTTGATTTATTTGGAACTGCCGAATTTTACGCCGGAGCAAAAACGGTGACCCTTACCATTCCTGAAGAATTGGGTTTCATTGCAGGTCATCAGATAACAGCAACGGCTACCGATAACTTAGGGAACACCTCACACTTTGGCACCCCGATCACAACGCAGGAAGGCCAGACGTACTTTACCATCACTTCTTCGGCCGGGACCGGCGGAAGTATTGATCCGTCCGGTGAAACACTGGTGGAAGAAGGAGGAAGCCAGTTGTATACAATTACCCCCGAAGCCGGGTATGAAATCTCTGAATTGCTGGTGAATGGAGAAAGCACAGCTGCGGTTGCTACTTATCTTTTCGAAAATGTAACCAGCGATCAAAGCATAGAGGTAAGTTTTCAATTAATCCAAAGTGACCTTTTTAGCCTGATTCTGGAAGTAAATCCAATTGGATCCGGCACTGTCGCAGGCGAGGGCCTCTATGAAGAGGGACAGATGGTGGAGATCACCGCTTCCCCAAATACGGGTTATGAATTCGTAAACTGGGTTTGGGAGGGTCAGGAAGTTTCAGACAATGCGGTATTTACTTTTGAAATGCCGGCAGAAAACCTGATAATATCGGCCAATTTCGAAAAGCAAACCTTCACCATCACCGCTTCCGCGGGAACGGGTGGATCCATTGATCCCTCAGGTGTTGTTGCAGTGGAATACGGCGACGGTCAGCTGTTCAGCATTACAGCCAATACAGGATACGAGATTCTGGATGTGCTGGTGGATGGTCAGAGCGTTGGCGCCGTCTCTTCCTACCTCTTTGAGAACGTAACCGCCAATCACAGC
>JALHHH010000125.1 GCA_022837485.1 Bacteroidales bacterium | reverse complement strand
CGGGCAACTCAGCCAATTGCCGGCCTTGTATATCGTAACACACCACCCGAATCTTGGTGTGATACTCCGTGTTTTCAAGCAAAAAGCGCACATAATCGCTGGCAGGGTTGGGCGCCGGGGTTATGGGTATCAAACTGATGCGGGCCTCATACTCCTTGCGGGTAGGTATGTCCTTTACATCAACAATTACCTCGCAGCTGCTTAAATCAATGGTTTTTGAAACAATGGGATCGGGGCATAGGTAATCGTACTCACGGGGTGCAGTGTATATACTGTCGTACTCAAGGCTGGTGTTGAATTTCATCAGGATAATGTCCTGATTTAGTTCGCTGCCAACCACGGCTCCGGCAAGAAGTTTGTCATCGGAGGTAACTATCATACGGGCTTCATAATGGGCGTTAGGGTGAAGAAAGGTATTATGCCAACCCCCAAGCGAGTCTAATTCATGAAGGCTTAGCCAACCGGGGTAAAAATTGGTGCTATCAGCCATAAGTGTATGAGCAAACATCCTTCCATCCGAGGAAAAAACAGGATCCATCAAATATCCTTCAGCCCATTTATCACCTATATCCGGAATCTGGGGTAATGTGTCATGGATGAAATTCCCGAGACTGTCATTTACAAGTAGCATAACAGGAAATTCGCCGTTAATCCTGTAATTGGCGCCTATATAAAACTTTCCGCAGCGTTCTGTTGAAAATCTCGCACTCGAGTATTGGTCTCTAAGGGTGTCCCTGAATACGCTAACCCATTGTTCAGCTTTGGTGCTGTCTGCCATTAGAGTAAGTGCCTTTAAGCGGCATACATTATTCCAACCACCGGTAGCAACTGAATCGTCGCACCAATAACAGAAACCACTTAGAAAATAATCTCCATTTGTGTCAAGCAATAGGTCGTAAGCTCCGTTATTATCAATATATGGATGGTTAGCGGTTAATGCAAAAGGCTCTATCCAGATCACTTCACCTGATGAGTCAAACCTGAACAGGTGAATTCTGGTGTTATTGGTATTGGTAGCATAACTTTGAGTTAGCATGATAAAGCCTCCATCAGGGAGTTGCAGAATTTTTCGACCCCAATCAAACATATTCGGGCCATCGGTGCGAAATATTTTACACCATTCAAGTTCACCGCAGGCATTGTGCTTGGTTACACCTATGTCATTGGGCGTCCAGCGATCATGACTGCCGCAGACAATGAAGCCACCATCGCTGGTAGGTTCTATATGGCTGGGATAATTCCCCTGACTCAGACCGGTGCCTGTACCAATCGAAATCTCATAAAGAAGGTTCCCGTTGATATCGGTTTTAATCACCCACCCCCGGGTATCAGGGTAAAAATGAAAGGACCCCAAAACAAGAAATCCTTGGTCATAGGTCTCCGTCAGATTCCGAAAAGTTTCTCTGCGATCAGAATATCCAAAAATTTTTTCCCAGGTTTGTGCAAGAAGATTTTGGGAAACAAGAAAAAGAAAGAGAATTGTATATGTTTTCATGTTGTTGTAATATAAGAAACAATTGAACCGGATTTCACTATCCGGTTCAATTGTTAGATAAGAAATTACCTTGCAATTACAAATTTTGCGCTATTGGCAATTTTGTTATCAACTATAAGTGATACAAAATAGTTGCCTGATTTGTAATGGCGTGTATCTATGATAATCGCGTCGAGTTGTCGAACCAACTGCTGACTGTAAACTTTCCTTCCGGATTCGTCTGATAGCTCAACTACTACATTGGCTTTATCATTATTTGTATTGTATTCAATAGTGATAAAATCATGAGCCGGATTAGGATAAACCTTCAACAAGGATTTGGTTGGTATAATAGAATTCTTAACGGGATTTCTGACTACGCTACTTTTGGTTAGGTCAGGAGTCAGGTAGGGTTCATTGTATTCCAGCAGGCCATTGGCAATTAAAAGCCCTCTTGCTGCCGAAGAAACAGATGAACTGTGGCTTTGTAAAAAAAAGCTCAAAGATCCAAGAGAAGTGGTATCCATTAAAGGATTTGAAGCAAGCCATTGCATAAAGGCCTGTTGTTGCTCAATTTCTGAAATTTCAGTAACTGGAAGATTAACCTCCGTTGCAATACTTGCCATATGATTCAGAGCGGAAATTGTATCCCCCGTTTCAAGTAACATCCATGACTGCTTCAGTAGTGAGGCAGGGCTACCATCTGCCGAAAGCAGCGCCATTAAAGTATCAACAGGGAATGCAAGGGTATCGGTCAATGTGGTGGAGAGCAGGCGACTAAAGCCATATTGGTAGAGGCATTGGTTCATATCGCGACGCGCTTCCATTAATTCTTTGTCTGAGAGTAGAAATATTCCTTCCAGTATCTCATCTTTCATATATCCCGGCATAGGATCAAGGCGCATATCTAATTCCTGCATCAGCGGTTCTGACTTTGCACTGTGAGGGTTGGCTATTAAACTTGCAGCATAAAAGCAGCAAGCAATAAGTAACAGAAAGTATTTCATATTAATTTGCATTTGGTTGAACCATTTCCTCCCACCTTTTCACCAATTCCACTTCCTTTCTGATTATGTTGGTACTCGGCGCTGTTTGCCAGTTTTCTAAGGTTGTTAAAACCTCTGGCGCAAGTTTTGACAGATCATTCCGGCTGAAATAAAGATACAACGCCATTACCCGCAACCAGTCCAAACGCTCGTAATTGTCGGCAGGTTCGGTGGTTTTGGTCAGGTAGTTATGAAAGGTTTGCAGCAGTAAGTCTTTTTGAGGTAAAGGCGGAACCAGAATGTTCAGTTTGCGCACTGCAACGAAGCCCGGTAGTTTGGGTACCACTGTGCGAAGGGTAAAATAGTCTTT
>JALHHH010000124.1 GCA_022837485.1 Bacteroidales bacterium | reverse complement strand
TCCTATCTGTTCTTCTATTTATCTCCAATATCCTTGCGGGGTAAATATGTTCTTATCGGAGAACGGAGGACCGGTGACGGTAAACGGGGCTTTTCAGCGATCAGCGCCTAGAGGTTCTTCTGCCCACGAAGCGGTACAGGCCTCGCCGAAGGCGAGACTGGCCAGGCGAAGCCTGACTGGCCGCACGAAGTGCGACTGGCCTGCGTCAGCAGATAGGCTTTTCTCGCTTTCTCGTGTTCTCAGCGAACTTCTCGACAATGGTTTTTCTAGTCTTATTTAGATCTCAATTGTTAACGGCATGTTTTTTTCGGTAATTGCCTGTTGCGTATTGATTTTAGCACTCATGAATGGCAAACTATAGTAGACAGATCAACTTGGAGGATTTCATGAGAAGGGTATGGTTGACAGTTATGATGGTTGTTGGAATGCTTTTAGTTTCACCTGTATTGTTTTCTGGAGAGATCCGAACGATTTTCGTCACTGCGCCTGCAAGTTTTCCAGACAGATCAAAGCTGGAGGCGGGCATCGCAGCACTTAGGAACGTGGGTTACAGGGTCGTCGTCGGAGATAGTTGCCAGATTTCACTTTCCCCGAGAGAAAAAGCAAATGAACTCAACAAAGCCTTTGCTAACCCTGAATACGACGCAATCATAACTGCAAGGGGCGGTTATGGTTCATACAACCTTCTCGACTGGCTCGATTGGGAGGTAATAGCTTCGAATCCAAAACCTCTTGTTGGTTACAGCGACATCACAGCACTGCTTCTTTCAGTCTATTTCAAGACAGGCCAGACCACATATCATGGCCCAATGGTTGCGGTTGAACTAGGAACAGATTCTCAATCGGTACAGAACATTGCAGCCATTTTCAACGGTGAAAAAACGATCTGCTTCAACTACCAGTCAATTCCTGTGATCGCCGGGAAGATGACTGGCAGGTTGATCCCGGCCAATCTTTCTCTATTCCAGGCTCTTCAGGGGACAGAGTATTTGGGTTCACTAAAAGATGCAATTCTCGTTCTTGAAGATGTGAGCGAGACCAAAGAGTCGCTGGAAAGAATGATCTGGAATATTGCACATCTTGACGAATTTTCATCTTTAAGAGGTGTGGTATTCGCTGGATTCACAGAAATAAAAAATGGAGACCTCGATGATATAAAACGAATGATCCACGACTATTTCCTGGGAAAGGAAATACCTGTTTGGATTGGTCTACCGAGTTATCATGGGGACTTCCCGAAAGTCGTTCTTCCGGTTGGCCAGTGGGTTGAAATCGACATGGAGAAGGGCACGATCGAAATACTTCCGGTTCCTGAAGCAAAGATCAAATAAAGAGAAGAGCGTCGGAAAACGCTCTTCTCCCTCTATATTTGTTCTATTCTTTACTGATCATTCACTGAAGTAGTGTCTAGCGGCATGATAGATGGCAATTGCTCCATCTGCTGCCGCGGTTACTATCTGTCTGACTTCCTTTTCTCTTACGTCGCCTATGGCGTAAACCCCTTTTGTTTTCGTTTCCATGAAGTCGTCCGTCTTGATGTATCCAAAATCATTCATCTCGAGTTTGCCCTTCAGAAACTGTGTGTTAGGAATCAAACCAATGAACACAAAGATTCCATCAACCTCTAGAGAAGTAATCTCGCCACTGTCAACATTCTTAATGTTTATCTTTCTGACCTGTGAATCGCCCTCAATGGAATCCACTACTGAACTGTAGATGTACTCGACCTTTCCCGTATCGTTAAGCTTCTTCTGTAGTAGTTTGTCTGCAGTCAACTTCGGCAGGTTTTGAACAACGGTTATTTTACTAACCATTTTGCTCAGATAAAGTGACTCATCCAGAGCGCTGTTTCCGCCTCCAATCACCGCAATGTGCTTGTCTGCGAAGAAGTGACCATCACACGTTGCACAATAGCTAACACCTCTGCCTTTGAAATCTTCTTCACCCATTACTCCAAGCTTTCTGGGATTGGAACCGGTAGCAATAACTATTACTCTGGATTTGATCTTTTTACCATTATCAAGGATAACTTCTTTATTCTGACCTTCGCCATCGATATCTACAACTTCTGCATATGTGAAGGGGACATCAAATTCTCTAGCATGGTCAGCCATCTTCTCACTCAATTCCATGCCGCTAATACTTGCGAAACCCGTCCAGTTTTCGACGGTCTGAGTATTGTTCATCTGTCCGCCATCAAGTGCCTTTTCAATAATTAAGGGATTCAAACCTGCCTGGACGGCATATATACCAGCCGTAATGCCCCCAGGACCGGCTCCAATGATCGTCACATCGTAAAAGTCCTTCAGTTCGGATTTCTTAGCGCTACCAAGTTCGAAGAATGACATTTTGAACCTCCTCAAACCGCCTTCATTACTTGATCTACAAACTGACCCTCAGGGTAGGCTCCCACAAAGGTTACCTTGTCATTTATCACGATTTGCGGGACCGATGAGACCCCATATTTCCTCGACAATTCCTGAAACTCGTTTGCCTCAACCATATAAGCCGTTATGTTCTTGTTCGCCATTGCGATGTTATGAGCTGTAAGAACTGCTTTTGGACAGTAAGGGCACGTGGTGGTAACAAAGACCTTTATATCCACCGGAGAGTTTATCTTTTCGATCTTCTGAATCGAATCCTTTGAGAGATCAGAAATCGCACCCTTGGAAAAGGAAATGATATCCTGCAGAAGCGTTCCAAACTCATGTCCTGCAGGTATTCCAAGGAACCTGACACCCTTGTCGTCACCTTCCGGAGTGAGAAGAATTATGCTGGGAGCCAATTCAACACTGTATTTGTCTGCCATTTCAGAATCCAACTCATGAACCTCATAGCTGATCTTTGCTTCGAGT
>JALHHH010000064.1 GCA_022837485.1 Bacteroidales bacterium | reverse complement strand
TTTTTTCAAAAAACTTCCCAACTCCTCCTTATGCCTTCTTAAATCAACGTTTGTCGTAATTGGGATTGCAAAAGTACAGCCTTTTTTTATTCTGGCAAGCGTTTATTCCAAAAAAAAATGTGCAGTTATTAACAAATCAGATGAATTAATTCAGCAACAATTACTTACGCATCCAACTTTTTTTTGAATACCAACAGTATATCTCATTTGCACGTTAGAAATTCCCACCGGTTGGAAGAATTCTTACCCCGGCAGACTGAAAATTTTTCTTCCGGATACATCCGATTACGGCTTATTTTACCAAAACAGGAATTGTTTCCGACCTTTCTGAACCAGTTATTCGTATGAAATACATTCCAGGTAACGATCCGGACGGCGTCCATTTAAAAGTATGCCTACCAGGAGAATACATTCCCTCTGCCAGCACACCCAGCTGCCTGCCGGTAATATCACTTACAACTATATTAATGAACGATTGACTCCGTAAACAGACTGGAATCGACAATGTTTCATTTCTCCCCAGTGGATTAGGGAACGGGTTCATCAGGGAAAACGATTCTTTGCCCTGCAGTTCGTCCACTCCCAGTCCGGTTTCCGGTGTGCTAAGCCTGACATCCGTATAAAGTCTGTATTCACCGGGACTGAGCGTAATAGCATCGCTAACCGATGAAACAATAAGTGAGTCGCCGGTGAAATACTCATACCAGGTACCCGTTTTTGGAAAACCGGGCACAATGTCACCCTGGTAAACATCGAAATTTCCTATAAGAGAAACATTCATGTCGTTATGATACAAGTGTATATACTTTATATATTCGCTTAAAGACATTGAAAAATCACTGGTGCTGAATACAGGGTATTCCTGTCTTAGTTTAATCATAGTGGAAATAACATTGCGAAGTGTTTTTCTTCTGTAATCGTGCTTATAATTCCATCGAATGGGCTTTTCACCGGTTCTGCCATTGTATTCGATGGAATAATCGTAAGCCAGCTCTCCAAATTGCCAAAGCATTTTCGGGCCCGGAATGGAGTAGAAAAATACGTTGGCAAGCTGGAGCCGTTTCATAGCTATGGTTGAATCCTTTACTCTATGGAAAGGATTGGTAATATTCCCTTCTTTCAGCAGGCGAACCATCATACGTTCTTCATCGTGACTCTCCATATAAGAGATCAGATTGGGTTCATTCCATCCCCTTGTTTTATAGGAAGCCCAGGTAAAGCTGCTGCCCGACAGCGTGCCCATAGCCGCTTTCGCAAATTCGTCCGAGGCTTTTCCCCACAACATCATGCCGTAGTTGGCAAGTACTTTTTCTTCTGCATTTTCAGCGAAATGCTCAAGAATCACGTATGCATCCGGGTTTACCGACCAGATGGTGTCCGCAATGTTCTTCCACAGCTCTATCCGGGGTGCATCGTAAAGTCCCCAGGCGTTTGTATTTCCAAGTGTATTTTTCTGGGTAAATCCTTTGGAAAGATCGAACCGGTAGCCGTCAATGTTGTATTCTTCAAGCCAGAACTTTACCACCCGATTGACGAGCCGTTTCGTGTCCGGACTTTCGTGATTAAAGTCAAATCCCACATTAAAATCGTGTTTTGGTTCCTGATTAAACCATGGATTGTTTGCTGCAGGTTTGTTGGAAGCGGCATCCCAATAAAGCATAACCATGGGTGAAGTTCCAAAGGAATGATTTAAAACTACGTCTACTATTACTGCAATTCCATTCTGATGACAGGCATCGATGAAGCGTTTCAAATCATTTTTGGGTCCGTAATATTTGTCCGGAGCGAAATAGTAATTCGGATTGTAACCCCAGCTGGAATTGCCTTCAAACTCATTGACAGGCATAAGTTCTATCGCATTAATGCCCATTGACTTCAGGTAGCCAAGCGTGTCGATCAGCGTTTGATAATCGTGTTTTGCTACAAAATCCCTGACAAGAAGTTCGTATATAACAAGGTTATGTTTGTTGGGAGGGTTAAAGGATGTAAATTCCCAGGTGTATTCCGGCTGAGCGGTTTGTAGTACGGTTGCAATGCCAGATGCTTTTCCGGAAGGGTAGGGCAGAATGCCCGGGTACGTGGTTTCCTGAATGTATTTGTCGTTCCATGGATCCGAAACCTTTTCAGCATAGGGATCTCCGATCCGGATGCTTCCATCGACCAGATATTGAAAGATATATTCTTTTCCTGCTTCAAGGTTGTCTATGTGTATCCAGTAGCGGTTGCCATCTGGATCACGTTTCATGTATCCCTGGTCACTGTATTCCCAGTTGTTGAAATCGCCTATTACAAAAACGTGTTCTTTGAACGGAGCATAAAGGCTTAATATAACAGACGTATCGCTCAAATAGTTGATTCCTTCAATAATTCCCTCGGGCAGCTCTTCTACTGCAACGGGTTGTCTGACAAAATAGTAAAATGAATCTGCAACAGATTCGGACGGAGTCCAGGCAATTGCCTGAACAAACGTTTTTCCCGTTTCGCCAACCTCTATCGTATCCCGGATATACGCGCCGGCAACTGCTTTAATTCTGATTTTATCCCGATATAAAAACATGGAATCGGCAATATTGGAAACCGATTCCACGATTACTTCGTTTCCTGGTTCAACAAGCAGTGCGCTCTGTGACGGGCTGTTGAATTTTAAAAACAGACCTGAGGGGTAAATGTCGGCAAAAATATCTCCTCCCGTTTCGGTTTTTCCCTCAAGCCATTGATTACCAACTTGTACAGCACTTCGGAAAACGAATGCCATACGTACGATGGTGTCGGTTTCGGGAACTCCATAATAGGTTCTTACAGAAGGTGTTATTAATAATTTGTACAGGTCGTCTCCAATTCTTTCGAGTTTGGTTTCAGGGGTATTAACGCCCCAGTTGGTTTTTACGAATTTCCAGTCGGACGGGCTGGTGCTTTTATTTGTTATTACTCCTGTATGTGCGTAAACGTCGCCAGAGTACCCGGCGAGTCCACCGTTACCCTGGGACGCGTCGAAGATAATTTCCACCAGATCCGTTGCGGACGGAAAGGCGGGATTGGTTAAAATTACCTGTGCATTTATTTGAAGTGAAGCGATAATAACACTTGCCAACAGTAAAAATCCGGTTTTGATTCGCATAATAGGGATATTTGTAGCATACGGTTTGTCCGAATGTTCTACAAAGATAGGTTATAATCGCTTTACCTAACCGGAGCGGCATTGAACTTATTTTCGGAAAACGCTGTGTATCCGTCTTATATCAAGGCTTTCTGTTCTGCGCCTTTTCAAAATCGGGTTAAATGACTGACTCGTTATCTTTGAAGAAATGCAGTCGGATTTGTATATGGATTAATCCGGAAAAGTTGCAGGGAGAGTGATGGTGAACTTGGTTCCTTTGCCGGCCTTGCTTTCAGCGTCGATACGACCTTTATTACTTACTATCAGCTCGGAGACGAGCATCAGGCCAAGACCGGTTCCGGTTTCGCCTGCGGTGCCCGGAAGAGAAGTGTTGCCCTGACCGGAGAAAAGTTGCTTCAGGTTATCTTCTTCAATGCCAATTCCATCATCGCTGACTTTAATAAGCGTTTTAGACCCATCTGTTTGCACCTGGATTAAAATTCTGCCCCCTGCATATGAAAACTTTATCGCATTCGATACCAAATTCCGCAACGCAACCATGACCATATTCCGGTCGGCAAAAACGGTACTGTTTTCATTCATTTCAAAATCAACAGTCAGTTCTTTTGCTGCAATTCCGGGTGCGGTTTCAGCCGCTACTGCCCGAATAAGTTCGTGAATGGTGAAAAGTTCAGGATTAATGGCCGAATGCCGGCGTTGTTCCTTTGCCCAGTCAAGTAAAGAAGTCAGAACACCCAGTCCGTTTCCGGAAGCGGTACTTATATCCCCCAAAAGTCCGGTAATTTCTTCCCGGCTGAACGATTCGAGATCATTCATTAATATTCCGGAAAGAGAGCTGATCTGATGAAAAGGGGTTTTCAGGTCGTGTCCGATAATGGAGATGATCTTATTTTTCTGTGCATTGATGGTAAGCAGCTGATCGTGTGAGGTGGTTAGTTCCTCATTCAATCGTTGAGTCTGTATTTCCAGGGTTTTAATCCGGGTGATATTTCGGATGACAAGAAGTTTGGCTTTCAGGTTACTGTGATCGTCATTCATATTAAGCACCTGAACGTAGAACCATTCTTTTTCTTCGTTCTGAATAATAATATCGGATTGGGCGGTACTTTGTTCAAGCAGCGTGGCACAGGGTTTATAAAGCCAGGAAATACCGGCAAGATCGCTGTAGAAGTACTTTGATTCGATCTGCAAAAGTGAAGAAGCGGAAGGATTGTGATAGATGATTTTTGCATCGCTGTCGACAACGATTATAGCATCCTGCATTATTTCGGTCAGTCTTTTCCGGGCGAAAGGTGCTATGTCGAAAATCCGGTAGCGGGTTATGCCAAATAAAATGATTATACCTGAAACCGAAAAGCTGAGAACGGTAATATTCAGACCTTCCATCAGCGTATAACCGGTGGTGTAAATAAGTGCTGCAACGAAGGGGAAGATACAGGCAAGGATTACCGATCGGGCCTGGCGGCGAAAAGATAACGGCATCTCTGGATGTGCTCTGATGATAACGATCTGGGCTACAAGAACAAGTATCAGTGAATAGATTATTCCTATGTAAAATGCAGGACCGTGTTTGTAAATAAGAATGTTTACTCCGTCAGGACTCCATTCAAAGCCTGTCCAGATAAGATTATGAAACTCATTGGTAGCAGCAAGGCATACAATAATAAATGGAAGGATCCAGAATGCCCAGAAGTTCTTTTTAATCCGGCTCTCACGAATTTCTGCAACTCCCAGAGCATAGCGAAGGAAGAAAACCCCGGTGGAGAGAGCTCCTATGTATTCAAGTTTTGACCAGAAGACCTTAGAAGGGATGGTAACGGCAGCAGATTCGAGCATCGACATGAGCGACCATTCCGCGATCATAACCATCATCAGGGTAAAGTAGAGCTGGTGGTTTGAATACCCCTTCACATGGCTGTATATGGCAATGCTTCCGGTAACGATAAACGTTGAAAATAAGATCCAGGAGATAATTGTAAGGTTGAAGTCCATGCAGTGTCAATATGCTGTAAAACATAATAGTTAGAAGCAGTTCAATTCACCGGAGTTCTTTGTAAATTGCATTTTCAGCCCTTGTTTATCATAAGCTTACAGCTTCTATCCCATAACAGTCGGGCTGGAAAAACAGGTGCAAGTTTACAATATTTTCACAGTCTGCAAGGAAAAATCATTAAAATCAATTATTTTTGTCATGCTGGAATTAAAAAGCAGCATTCATCAGATCAACCCCATAAAACGACAAATAAAATGGATACAAAAATGAATGACATCATTCTGGTTCCCACTGATTTCTCCGAGGTTTGCATGAACGCGGCCATTCAGGCTGCAGAAGTTGCCCGGCTTTTAAATCACAAAGTGGTACTTCTGCATATCATTAATAACGAAACCAGGGCTTACCTGAAAAACGAAAATCTTACACCGGAATCAATTGAGGGTAGATTGCAGGAGATTGCGGAAAAGATAAAATCGGAATATCGGATTGAGGTTGAAACGCTGACCCGTGAAGGGAGTATTTTCAATGAAATCGGGGAAGTTGCAAAGGATCTGGGCGTAGGGCTTGTATATCTGGGTACACACGGAAAAGTTGGGTTACAGCACCTGACAGGCAGTTATGCCATAAAGGTGGTGACATCTTCGCCGGTACCGACGATTGTTATGCAAAAAAGGCCTTTCCATGGTGGTTTCAAAACGATTGTGCTGCCGATTACCAGCGAGGCCGGCCCGCTGGATAAAACCCGCTGGGCTGTTTATATTGCCAAAAAATTCAATGCTACCATCCATATTTATCTGGTAGGGGGTGCAGACGATGCCGTATACGAAGCTTCACGACAGGTAGCCAGCTATCTTGCCAAAAATAACGTAACTTACACGGAGCGTACATCGGAGAAAAGCACTAACTTCTCCAAACAGGTCATCGATTATGCAACATCCATCAATGCAGATCTCATTATGATCATGACAAATCCTGAAAAGGGGCTGAGTACATTCCTGCTGGGTAGCTATGATGAAGACATTATTTTCAATTCCTCACAGATACCGGTTATGTGTATAAACCCAAGGAAATTTAATTACGAAGTCCTGGGAATGTAAAAAGGAGTTAACCGAAAAAAGCTCCCGCTCAGGCCGGAGCTTTTTTTATCGGATTGCAATCGGGAAACTGCTCCGGCTGCCTGTCTCCAAATACCCTAAACCGACCCTATGAATCTGAATAATCTGACCGACTTCATATTGGAAAAAATGAGGCGGGAATTACCCTCATCCATTGTATATCACAGCGCAGAACATACCATTGATGTTCACGAAGCTGCTGTAAGGCTGGCTGAGCTGGAAGGGCTGGCGGATCATGAAACCAAGCTGCTGCAGGCAGCAGCATTGCTCCACGATGCCGGCATAACAGTGAGTTTCAGCGATCATGAAGATCTTTCGGTTGTCATAGCCAGAGAGTACCTGCCATACTTCGGTTTTGGGGAGGGGGATATTCAGGCCATTGAATCAATGATCATGGCAACAAAACTTCCTCAAACAGCCTCAACCCTTTGCGAGAAAATTCTCTGCGATGCAGATCTCGATTACCTTGGAAGAGCTGATTTCTTTGTGATTGCTCAAAAACTAAGACTTGAATGGGAACTCAGCGGAAATAAAGTCGATCTGAAAGACTGGTATATACTGCAAATGGAATTCCTGCGGAATCACACCTACTTTACCGAATCTGCTATCCGGCTGAGGGATGAACGAAAACTGCAAAACCTCAGAGAAATAGAACAATTGTGCACCAGCAACTGTAAAAACAGTGCTTCAATTCGACGATAAATCAAATTATTCCGGAATATTTTCTAACTAAATCTGCCAGGGCTGTGGAAAGGGAACAGGCTATTGAACGCATCAGTCGGTTAAGCGAAGAAATCAGACAGCATAACTATCGGTATTATCAACTGGCTGAACCTGTTATCAGTGACTTTGAATTTGATGCGTTGCTGAAGGAGCTGGAATCGCTCGAAAAAGAATTTCCAGACCTTGTAAGTCCCAACAGTCCAACCCGTCGCGTTGGAGGAGATATCACCAAAGAGTTCAATACAGTATTTCACCGCTACCCCATGCTTTCGCTCGAAAACACCTATTCGGAGGGGGAGCTGAGGGATTTCGATGCCCGTGTAACACGTCTTCTGGGGGAGGACTGCGAATATGTATGTGAATTGAAGATTGATGGCGTGTCTATCAGTCTGATATATGAAGAGGGCAGGCTTGTTCAGGCTATCACACGCGGGGATGGTGTAAGGGGGGACGATGTTACGGTTAATGTTAGGACTATCCATTCTATCCCCTTATGGATTGAACAGGGAGATATTCCTGGACTTTTTGAGGTAAGGGGCGAGATTTTTATGCCAAGAGCAGGCTTTGACCGCATGAACCGGCAGCGGGAAGACGAAGGGGAATCTCCTTTCGCAAATCCCAGAAATGCTACAGCCGGAACCTTAAAAACACAGGATTCTCAGCTTGTTGCCCGCCGGCCGTTGGATATTTTTGTTTATTACCTTCTAGGTGATAATATTGGAGGAGAAACCCATTTCGACCGGCTGAATATGCTGAAATCCTGGGGGATGAAGGTATGCGATGTGCGCGCCCGCTGTGCTGGAATTGAACAGGTTCTCGCTTTTATTCATGAAGTTGGAGAAAGCCGCAATCAGCTCGGATTTGATATCGACGGAGTTGTGATCAAAGTCAACTCCCTGGCTCATCAGGAAAAACTGGGATATACAGCCAAGTCGCCACGCTGGGCAATTGCATACAAGTATAAGGCCGAGGAAGCCCGGACACGGCTTGTTTCCATCGATTATCAGGTAGGCCGCACAGGAACGGTGACACCCGTTGCAAATCTTGAGTCGGTGCCGCTTTCCGGAACCATAGTAAAACGTGCAACTCTGCATAATGCGGATGTAATGGCGGCTCTCGACGTACGTCCGGGAGATTATGTGTTTGTGGAAAAAGGAGGTGAGATTATTCCCAAAATAACGGCTGTGGATCTTCTGTCCAGGCATTCCGGCTCCGGGCCGGTTCAGTTTCTTACGCATTGTCCGGAATGTGGATCCGTGTTGTTCCGCAACGAAGGAGAATCTGCATGGTATTGCCCCAACGAAACGGGATGTCCGCCCCAGATTAAAGGCCGGCTTGTTCACTTCATTGCGCGTAAAGCTATGAACATCGAAAGTCTGGGCGAAGGGAAGATAGAGATGCTTTTCGATAACGGATTGGTATCGGATGTTGCAGATTTGTACGAACTGACTGAAAAGGACCTGCTGGGACTGGAAAAGGTAATCCGTTCTGAAGACGGGAAAGAGAAAAAACTGAGTTTCCGTGAAAAAACGGTTCAGAATATACTGGAAGGGATTGACAAATCGCGCTCAGTTCCGTTTGAGCGTGTACTCTTTGCTTTGGGAATACGTTATGTAGGCGAAACAGTTGCCCGAAAACTGGCCCGTCATTACCATTCGGTGGATAACCTTATGAAAGCCGATGCCGGTGATCTGATTACTGTTGATGAAATCGGAGACAAGATCGCCGGAAGTGTCCTCGATTTTTTTCAGAATCCGTTGAATCTGGAGCTTATCACCCGGCTCAGAAATCATGGGATTCAATTTACATCCAGTCACGAAGAGGCTGCCCAAAGCAATATTCTGAATGCAAGATTATTCGTGGTAAGCGGGGTATTTACCACTTTTACCCGGGACGGAATAAAAAAAGCAATTGAAGCGAACGGAGGTAAGGTCAGCAGCAGCATTTCGTCAAAAACCGACTACCTTCTGGCCGGTGAGAATATGGGCCCTGAAAAAAGACGTAAAGCGGAAACGCTCGGAGTGAAGATTATTTCAGAAGGGGATTTTATTCGTATGATCAGTGCATAGTCCTTTTCAGTTATAGTATTACTGTATATTCCATAAATAATAATGAGCACCTGCTGTTTCGAAAAGCAGATGCTCATATACGTTTACCAGAACCTTTCCGATATCCTTTACAGCTTATTCATCTTGCTGGCACCGCTCAAGTCTTTATTGATCCTGGCCGGATTACCAGAATACAGCACGTTGCTTGCACCGCTGGCTTCCACATTTAATTCGTCACTGGCATTTACGCGTGCGTTGCAGGCTCCGCTGCAGTCAATAAAACAAATGGAGGATGTCAGCTTTTCTGCATCCAGCAACGAAGCTCCGCTGAGCTCAACTTCCATTCTTGGTGCCGTCCCCCTGAGTTGAGCAGAGGATGCACCGCTCAGTTCAATTTTCAACATGCTGGCAGATAGTGTCATTTCGTAAGAACTGGCACCGCTGCCTTCCAGTTCAATTTTTTCGAATTTAACGGCCTCAGGGGCGACTACTTTAACCGCCCCGCTGATGTCGATCTTATTAAGCGATTTAAAGGTTACCTCAACCATAATATGTTCTCCGTTTTTCATTTTAACGCCCGGTTCAAGTTTTATTTCAAGGGTGTTGCCCTTAACAGCGGTTATCACCTTATCGATAAAGCCGGTACTTGCATTTAAAACCAGATTTTCGCTGTTGCTCTGAATGAGCTTTATTTCAATCGGTCCGCTGACTTCCAGATTGCTGAAGCTGCCGGGATTGCGTACCTGTTTGTCGGCCATTGCCGTAAGCGAAAAGGTTAATACTGCAAGGAGGGTAAATAAAATACCCAAAATCATGTTTCGTTGTGCACTGATGGTTCTCATGGTTTTTGATACTATTGGTGAATAAATTGATGGTGGTTTTGATTTGATGACAATTCCTTTCCCGGAAAGGGTAAAACTGAATTGTCAATTATTAATACAGGCGTACCTCGCAATTTCTTCCTTTTATATTTACTTTGGAAGACGATGATGCGCTGCTGCCAACTCTTCCGGTAATAATTCTGGATGTTGGGGAAGGTTCTTTCACCGAAACGGTGGCTCCCAAGGGGTATTTGCAGTCGCCAAAGCTCATATCTGCTTTCAGTTCATACGAGGCCTCCGGTGAAATCCCCATTTTTACGCTGTTAAACGATGAATTGATATCAATGAGGGAGAATCCCGGATTTACGGTTTCAACTTCCATTCCGCCGTATTCCAAATCCATCTGCAGCCTGTTGATGAGGGTCGCGATGGTCATATTAGAGAACCGGCCACTCCCGTCAATTCCGGAAACTCTGTTGATCTTCAGGTTGTCGTATGACGATTCCAGTTTAATTCCCGTAGCTTTTTCAATTGTTATGGTTGAAAATTTGGAATTTAAACTCAGCACGCTGGCACTTCCTATACTCAGGGTTGTGTAGCGCAGGTCGATACTGGCATCTGAAAGCGATTCAATGGTACCTGTACTGAATTTCATTCCGATCCTAATGCCGGGATTGTCGAATCTTTTCAGTGTAAGGTTGCCATAATCAACGGAAAGGTTGACGTTTCCGCGTGTTGATTCGGCATACAGGCTTCCAAAGCGGCTTGTGATATCGAGGCTTCCTGTTTGGGGCAGGTAGACTTTAAAGCTTACGTGAATATCGCTAACCTCGCTCCCCGTTGTAGCGGTAAGTCCGTTCCACTTTATTTCAACAAGTCCCGCCGAACCGGAGATATTGGGATCGAACCTTTCAAGGATACGATGAGCAGTTTTTTCGTTGTGCGAATCTGCTTCAACTTCGGCAATAACGCTTACGATATCCTTGTCCCAGGTAAGGCACGCAATTTCAGCATAGCTTATGTTTGCCCTGAGGGTAACATCGCTTCGCACCTGAAATTCTTTTTTGATTTGTCTGGATTTCGATGTTTGCTGCGCTGTAGAAGGATTGAATGCCAGTAACAGCAGCGAAATTGTTACCAGATTACGTGTAAATGGTTTCATAGCATTGGTTTCGTTTGATGAATACCTGTGAATTAATTGCAGATTTTTGCTCTTCGTTCATCTGTTCTAGTACATGGTCGAGCAGCCCGTTTATTACCTTGTAGCTGTTTCTGAACGCATCGAGAAGCCTTTCGTTTCTACCGCCGCTGGTGTACTCCTGCTTGAGCAACTCGGCCTCGTGTTTAAGCTCTTCAACGTGACCGGCAACCATTGCGCTCAGTTCTTTGTTTTCGGGGTTGCTGACTGCAAGCGAGCTAATCTTCCGCAGTTTTTCTTCCGAAAGGGAAGCATAGTAATGCTCAATTTCCTGAATCTCATCCATGGAAGCACTTGTATGGTTTATATTGACCGGCGGTTTGAGGAAAATAACCCATGCGGCCATGGAAAAACTTACCAGGATTAAGATGGCTGCGGCAATTTTGAACCAGCGGCCAATGGCTGCATACCGGTTAAATTCCCTGTAATTGCTGTAATCCCTGAGCTTAGTATGAAACCTCAGTTCGTGTTCCGGATCGGGAAGATCCTGCTCGAATGCTTCCCTGTTCTCTTCGATAAAGTCTTTCAGCGTCTTCATCCGGTTTGTTATTATCGGTTAATTTCTTGTTTACTTTTTGCCTGACCTGCCGGAAATATGTTTTCTTAACCCCTTGCTGCTATGGTATGATCCTGATTTTTCAACTCTGCAATAAGAGCCGCCCGGGCTCTGGATAAACGGGTCCGGACATTTCCCGGATTCAGCTTCAGAATATCTCCGATCTCTTCCAGGTCCATGCCTTCGAAAAGGTTGAGCGAAAGTATGATCCGGTATTCGTCGCGGATCTGGTACATGGCTTTTTTTATTCCCTCAATCCTCATTTCAACGAACTCTTCCCTGTAATCATCCGGTTCATATGCAAAATCGGGAATGGCATCGGTCAGTTCAATAATCTGACTTTTATGCTTGATGTGACGAATCGAATTATTGATGACGATCCTCCTCAACCATGCATTAAACGATGCTTCACCCCGGTATTTTCTTATATTTCGGAATGCATCTATAAACGAATTCTGCATGATGTCTTCCGCATCGGCACTTATCTTAACAATCCGGAGGCAGGTGTTATACATCGGCCTGTAGTATTGCCGGTATATTTCCAGCTGGGCATCCCTTTGCCCTGCTTTACACCTCCCGATTAATTCATCATGGTTTTTCATTTCCCTGAATCTATAATAAAGACATCTGCATTTAAACTTTGTTACAGTTAGGTTTGATTTTTTATTCTTACCGTGAGATTTCAGAAAATATACCCCAGGCATTTTAATAGGATCATAGGTTCGGAAACCGTTTGAAAAGCAGCCGGAAACGCTGCCAGGGAGCTGTGGACGCAGCCGATTTGCCGCGCAACTTTTTTGCGAGCTGCTGTGGTGAAATCAGTGCCGGAATAAGCTAATTTTGTCTGCCTGACTTTTTAAGGATAACCCAATCTATATACTCTTGAAAACTAATGCATTGAAGTACTACCTGTACGCAGTTCTGGCTATGCTCTTCTGGGGGCTTACGTTCGTATGGTTTAAAATTGCCAATAATTACTACAATCCATTAACTATTATATTTCTCAGGCTTGTGGTTTCATCGGCGCTGCTGTGGGCATTTATTCGTATTGCCGGAAAGTATGAACCGCTGGAAAAAGGCGACCGGAAGTGGTTTCTGCTACTTGCACTAGCCCAGCCATTTTTCTACTTTCTGGGCGAAAGTTTCGGATTGAGTAAAGTTTCATCTACCATTTCTTCGGCAATAATTGCTACCATACCTTTGTTTTCACCTCTTGCGGCCTGGCTGTTCAGCAGGGAACGTGCTTCCGTATATGCTCTGGCAGGGATAGCCGTTTCCTTCACCGGGATTATTCTGATGCTGGTGAATCGCGATTTGAGTCTAAACGCTGCTCCGGAAGGTGTATTGTTATTGTTTATGGCTGTATTTGCTGCGGTGTTTTATTCACTTATCGTGAAACGACTTTCGGGGAAGTACAGCTCTCTGTCTATAATTTCAAGGCAAAATCTGATCGGGTCATTTTATTTTCTTCCGTTGTTCCTGATTTTTGATTTTCGTGATTTCATGAGTGTAAGGCCTGATTTTGAGCTTATTTCAGCAATGTTGCAGCTCGCTGTCTTTGGTTCATGCCTGGCATATTTGTTTTTTATAACCTCAATTGCCCGGTTGGGAATGGTAAAAGCGAATATCTTTACCAACCTTATACCTGCATTTACAGCCGTATCTGCATACATTTTACTTGGAGAGACGCTTAATTTCCAAAAGGTTTCGGGGATCGCCCTGGTAGTTGCAGGAATTCTGGTTTCTCAATACCGTGAATTGAATCAGTTATTGAATCGAAGACGTTATAAAATTCCTACAATAAAACCACAGATATGAAAATTCTGGTACTGGGTGCCGGACTTATCGGAGGTCCGATAGCCATGGATCTGGCAAAAGACGGTGAATATGAAATTATCTCGGCAGATATAAGTCCGGAGGCACTTAATAAACTAAAGGGGATTCCAGGTATCTCTGTCCGTCAGGCAGATCTGGGTAAGGAGGCTGTGGTTCGGGATCTCGCAATGGAAGCAGATATTGTGGTGAATGCCGTGCCGGGTTTTATGGGTTATAAAACCGTGGAAACGCTGATCGATTGCGGGAAAGATACCATTGATATTGCGTTTTTTCCGGAAGATATGTTCGGACTCGATGCAAAAGCCAGGGCAAAGGACATTACGGTAATTTGCGATATGGGGGTTGCGCCGGGAATGAGCAATGTATTACTGGCGTATGGCGCTTCTAAGCTGGATACACTCGAAAAAGGGATAATCTACGTTGGTGGCCTGCCGGTGATAAGAACCTGGCCTTATGAGTACAAAGCGGTTTTTTCACCTATCGATGTGATCGAGGAATACACCCGCCCTGCGCGTTTTATCCGCGATGGGAAACTCGTAATTAAAGAAGCTCTTTCGGATCCGGAGCTCATCGATTTCTCCGGTGTGGGAACGCTTGAAGCGTTTAACAGCGACGGATTGCGAACCCTTGCCACCACGCTGACTGGTGATTATATTATCGAGAAAACGCTGAGGTATCCCGGCCACATCGAAAAGATGGCCGTGCTCAGAGATACCGGTTTTTTCAGTCGTGAACCGGTATCGATCGGTGGAACGGAAATAATACCGCTTGATTTCACCACAAAGTTGTTGTTCCCAAAATGGAAACTCGAAAAGGGAGAGGAAGACCTTACCGTAATGCGTATCGTAGCCGAAGGGATTAAAGACGGGCGGAGGCTCAGTTACACCTGGGATCTTCTTGACCGGTATGACCCCGTAACGGGGATACATTCCATGGCCCGTACAACCGGCTATGCAGCAACAATGGCCGTTCGTATGGTTGCCAGTGGTTTATATTCCCGCAAAGGGGTCAGCGCACCCGAGTTTATCGGCAGGGATGCCGGTTTGGTTAGCTTTATGCTCGAAGGCTTGCGCAGAAGAGGTATCACCTATCGTGAAACCGACGGAGAGGGTAAATAGCTCCCTGATCATGAAAACCTCGTAAAGAAAAAAGGAGGCAACCGTTTCGATTGTCTCCTTTGGGGGTATACAGGGGTTTGTCTGTCATCAGAAGGTAAAACGTACGGCTTCTCCACCAATAGTCCCGCTTACGGTTCCGCCCTGTCCGTTTTCATTTAAAATAACTGTAATACAGAGGTTGATTGTTTTGTTGCAGTCCGGCCCGGTAATCCTGATACCGCCGTTAAATTGCATACCGGAAGCAGGGCCGAAAGATCCGTCAGGCTTCAGAGTAAAGGTTCCGGTTACCGTTAATCTGGGTGAACCGTTCATGGTCCAGATATTGCCGCCGGATTCCCATGCGTAATCGGTGATATTTTCTGTCAGGCCAATAGAAAGTATGCTTCCAAGTATTTCTCCGCTTTGCTCATCGGTATTGACGTTTCCCGTTATGGAACCGGAAACCTGAATGTTGCCGCCCTCGGGTCCGTTAATCACCGAATTGACCGTTATATAAACGGGATGTGAAGATTTTGTAGTGCCGGTTTCAAGGTATGCCGTGTAACCTGCTTTGAAAATTTCATGAGCAATGGACTCATTGCCAGGGCCTCCTGTTTTAATGGCATCCTCTTTCCGGCAGCCGGCCATAAAACCCATGGAGAATAAAAGGACAAAGACAAGTAATTTATGCATCATGGGATATTAATGTTAAAGGTTATTGGCGATACTTACTGCCAGGTACCGATATATGTTGTTAATAGTATTTTATAGAAAAGGTAATACGATAGAAGGATGTTTTTTTGGGTTTGGTCCTCAAAATCGTGAACGAACGTGAAAAAATAACTGCCAGAACTGATTTTTTTTTGTTTGAGCACTACCGGGATGATTAGATTTTTTTGAAATGAGATTTTTAATTGTACCTGATTAGTGTAGTGCGGGGTTTTTATTGGATTTTTTTTCAATTCCGCCTAAACATTCTTGTTTAATTTAAGAAAATACCTATTTTTGCACTCCCAAATCACGGCGGGGTAGCTCAGTTGGTTAGAGCGTCGGATTCATAACCCGGAGGCCACGAGTTCAATTCTCGTCCCCGCTACAAAAAAAGAAAGGTTGTCGGTATATGGCAACCTTTTTTTCTAAACATTTACTAATTACTGTTTTCTTCTACCAGGA
>JALHHH010000123.1 GCA_022837485.1 Bacteroidales bacterium | reverse complement strand
TAAAGTACACAACACTTGACCTTTTAAGTCTTACGAGATACCGAACAATTGGAGAGAAATATCAAACGTTAAAAGCAACGCACTTATAAACTACAGCCTATCATTTTGATTATTTGTTGTATAATTCACTGGATTTTTTATTCCACATTTTCATATTCTGATGCTATTTCTCATTGTTTTTATGTGAACCGGAAATTCTTATCTTTACACGGGAATACATTCGTATTAGAGTAAAATTGATTAAAAATCAAGATATTATGAAAAGAATGTTGTTATCTGTTTTCGTATCGTTTTTTCTTATGGTACCATTTTTTGTTTTTTCCCAGACGGGAGAGATACTGCTGACGGCGCCCGGTCTGAAATCGGGGAAACCGCTGATGCAGGCGCTGAGTGAGCGGAGTTCGAACCGTGAATACAGCGAAAGGGAACTTTCGGAAGAGCATTTATCCGGACTTCTTTGGGCGGCTTGCGGCATCAACCGCCCGGAAAGCGGGAAACGTACCGCTCCTTCTGCCCGCAACTGGCAGGATGTGCAGGTGTATGTGTTTATGAAACAAGGCATTTATCTGTACGATGAAGCCGGGCACAAGCTGGTACCGGTTGTAACGGGCGATCACCGCAAAGCCAGCGGGATGCAGGATTTTGTGGAAAAAGCGCCGGTCAATCTGGTGTATGTTTCCGACTACGACCGCATGAAGGAAGCACAGGACAAATCGCTGTATTCGGGAATGAGTACGGGATATATCTCTCAGAACGTCTACCTCTACTGTGCCTCGGAAGGGCTCAACACAGTAATGCGTGCCTCGGTGGATCGTGAAGTCCTGCACAAACTGATGAATCTGAAGCCTTCCCAGCATGTGGTAGGGGCACAGTCGGTGGGGTACAGACCGTAAAAAAGTTCATATTTTTATGAAATTGCTGCCGGTGAAGACGTGTCTGATCTTAGTATTTTCCATTTTAACGTGGATGTCATCCGCTCAGAATATGATCTTCAGGGCGGGCCGTACCTTCAGTTATGCCATCGAATACAGCAGTGGGGATATTTTTGTGAAGGATACCATCGGGATGGAAATCACCGGCAAGGGGTGGAAAGCTGCCCCGGAGACCTCGCGGGAGATGATAATACATTACAGCTTTGCACACCTGGATACAGGCATTTTCAGGAGAATGCCGGATATCGGCTGGGTAAATACCGATACCACGGGTGCGGTGGAGAATGATAAGACGTGCTGGATCCATCCGCCCAGGCACAATCAGTACCGGATTTTGGAGCTGGCGCCCTTCCCGCTGATTGATTTTCCGCTGGAAGAAGGCCGGCAGTATAAAAAGATACTGTTTATTTCCGACGGCTGGGGCGACCTGTCAAATACAAAGGTTTACTGGAATTATACCATACACACCTGTGTGGAAGGTGTCTGGCAGATTTCGGCCACCGCTGAACCCACGGCGACTCCGGGTGCTGTCAACGTCATTGATTTTACTTTTTCCGGAACACAGGGCTTTCTGACCCTGGATTACGAATTTTTCGATGGAACAAGGATCATCATGAAACAATTCTGACATTGTTACTTTATGCGGTACGGATCGTCCGGATTTTTCGGGTTTGTGCACGGGGATATTCCACAGGTGCAAATAAAGCACGATATTTCAGGTGCTTACAGGGCCTGCAAGGTCGGAATTGAGGAAACTATGATTGATCAACGGGACCCGAATATACGATTCACCGTTGTTTCGAGCTCCAGCGCCAGTTTCAGGAGGGGATTTCCGTGTTTGTTGCCCTGCTTTACAAGTACTCCGGCCAGGGAAGAGTAATACCATTTTTGTTCGTCTTTACCTGCTTTAAAACGCGACCACAGTTCTTCGCCCTTTTCTCGGTAATCGTGCAGAATGGCTCTTGCGTTGTCGAGTTTGTCGGCACAGGAAATCATGAGAATGGAGAGGTCGGTTTCCTGTTCCAGGCGCTTGAGGGTACTTTGCTTGCGCACGTTCCAGTGGGGTTCGGGCAGGTGTTTGTCTGTAATTTTATCTTGTTCCGAAGCGCCGGCCACCAGCGTAGCCACCCTTTTTCCGAAGCGTTGTTCCACCATTTCAAGGGTAACGGAAGTATCTTCCACCGTATCGTGAAGGATTCCGGCGGTAATTGTTTCTTCGTCGCATCCGGACTCGCACAGAGTTTTCATCACATTTACGGGGTGGGAGATATAGGGGATGCAGGTTCCCTTGCGGTACTGTCCGGCATGGGCATCGGCAGCGAAATTAATTGCATGGAAGATCATAATGCAAAGATGGTGTTTTTTAGCTTAATCTGGTTTGTGGGGTATTATGGATTTTTGGGATGATTGTGATATGTGCTGAGGTATTAAACTTACCGTTGCTTAGGGTGGCGATGAATGGACCGGAATGGTCCATTGATAATTTACCGACTTTAATAGTGATTTTTACTGCATTATAGTTTCAATTCCAAAGATGGTGCGATTGATAGCGATACACGGATTTACAGCAATGGCTGGAAGTAAGAAGTTTCAATTCCAAAGATGGTGCGATTGATAGGGTATTTCGACGACGAATAAATTATTGATGATGATCCGTTTCAATTCCAAAGATGGTGCGATTGATAGCCAGACCCGGACGACATATGCGAGAATTGTAACTGCGTTTCAATTCCAAAGATGGTGCGATTGATAGAAAGAAACACTTTCACCGTATTCACTGTTGCATACAGGTTTCAATTCCAAAGATGGTGCGATTGATAGACAGTAGCGTTATCGGATAAGTATTCAACATACACAGTTTCAATTCCAAAGATGGTGCGATTGATAGTTGATGCACATATAGCATGGAGAAGGGGAGCACCTCAGTTTCAATTCCAAAGATGGTGCGATTGATAGTTATACCAGAGCCTCTTGCATTAAAATTTGTTATATGTTTCAATTCCAAAGATGGTGCGATTGATAGGATTG
>JALHHH010000063.1 GCA_022837485.1 Bacteroidales bacterium | reverse complement strand
TGTCACCTCTCCGTAGCCGGAAAGATCAACCACTGCGGCAGAAGAATAGGAACCCGATGTGGATCCGCTCTTATAGTAATTTTTGTAAAATGTACTTCCTTCCACTGTGAAGATTCCCGTTTGTGAACGTATTCCTCCGCCGAACATAAACTCTGCATTGCGGATGTGCGTTTCGTGGCCGGCAACAAGTTTAAAACCCCTCCACTTATTGGTGGAAGTACTGTCGATGGCTGTGAAGGTAGCCTTTACGGGAGCATCGATGGTCAGATATCCTTCCGATTCAAAACCGGTAAGGTCATGAAAAACAACGGTAACATCTTCCAGAATATTCAGTGCATCCGTAGGAAGAATTAAGATGGTTGAGGTTACTTCATAATGATCCTCATTCCAGATCACGGCACCATTGGAGTTTTGTACAAGCGAATCGAGCGTCCAGCTGACTCCGGTACCGGGAGTGCTGTACTGAGCCTGCGCAAATAAAGCGAACAGCGCAAACAGGAGAGTAATTGACTTTTTCATTGGTTTGATTATTTAATTAATAACTAACAAGCAAAAAAAAATACCTGCAATAAAAAACCGTCCTCCGCAGTTCGGAGGTCCTCAATTTTAAACTACAGGAGGGATTGTCGTGTTGCAAAGGTAATTCTTTTTATTAACCGGCAATGAATAATATAAAAAAACAGAATACTAATCCCCTTACGGGACGGGAGTACCGGTTTGTGGTCGTTTCCGTTAACATCGCCCCCCAGTCGCCTTTTCACCTTGCCAGATCGCCTGAACCATCCCAATCTTAACCCATCGGTCCACATTACGGATTGAAATGGATTTATCCAATAAGACCAAAAAAATACGAACCCTGACGGGGTCGGAAATAGTGTTTCCCCGGCCCGTCCCCGGCAGATACGGTAAAAACCAATGATATCGGCAACATCGACCCCTGAAGCACATGAGAAGCCGAACCTTCTTAAGAACCAGAATTTACCTCAGGAGTTACTCCCCTTGTCCCGACTCGCCCAGAAAGCTCCGCAGATCCAACTGAAAACCAATGAACCAAACAACATCGTCCCTTGTCGGATACCTTTGAAGCCCAAAACCCTTAAATTCGCCAAACCATTGCTAAAGAAATTTGTTAATAGATTCACAATTTTACTGCTATGCTTACCCAATTAACGCTGGAGGAACTTAATGCGATGTGCCCCGGCACCCTGATGGAACAACTGGGCATCGTTTATACCGAAATCGGCACCGACTATCTGTGTGCCTCCATGCCCGTTGATCACCGTACCAAACAACCGGCCGGACTCCTGCACGGGGGAGCTTCCGCCGCCCTGGCCGAATCCCTGGGAAGCATGGGATCCGTGGCCGTTACCAACAACCGTCAGGCAATCGTCGGGATAGAAGTGAATGTAAATCACCTGCGTAAGGTTACCGAAGGCACAGTGTATGGCAAAGCCACACTGATTATGCGCTCGCGCCGGTTGCACGTGTGGGAGATAAAAATAAGCAACGAAAAGGGCGAGCTGGTATGCATTTCGCGCCACACCATTATGGTTCTGGAGCAGCAGGCTTAACGATATGAGCAGTGTAATTTCTTCCTTAAAGGAGCTGCATGGGCATCTTACCGGTACCACCGCGGCATTTGCCTCCTGGCGGATGCCGGGTCAGCAGGAACCCGTTACCATCTTGAGCACCCGGGGCTTTTACCCCCTCCCGGATGTGTTGCCACCGGACCAAAATCCAGGCTTTATCCTGGCTCCCTTCCTTCCCGGAAGTCCGCCCGTCTGGATAAACGCCGACCGTACCTTCCGTGGTTTTACGTTTCCGGAAGTGAGCGTGGACGATTATCCCGCTGCAGCGGAAACACCTTATACCCTGCCCTATGAAGCAGGCAAAACTGAGTATCTGAAACAGCTGCGCGAAGCGATCGCCCGTCTGCGCAAAGGGGAAGCGCAAAAAGTAGTTCTGTCAAGAGCCATTATTATCGATTTTTCCAATCCTTCCGATGCAAGCCTGCTTTTTCACGGACTCTGCAAAATGTATCCCGATGCGTTCGTATACCTCGCCGGTTTGCCCGGACAGGGTCTTTGGGCCGGAGCCACGCCCGAAGTACTGGTAAAAGCAGAAGGGGGAAAAATCACCACCATGGCTTTGGCAGGAACCCGTAAAGCAGGATCTGCAAGTACCTGGGGCGAGAAAGAAATCGCCGAACACGAATGGGTGAGCCGCTACATCTCCGAAAAACTTGAAGGTGCCGGAGCCACCGGTATACGCACCAGCGGACCCGAAACCATTACCGCAGGAAAAGCAGAGCATCTGAAAACCGGTTTTAAAGCCCTGCTTCCGCAAGAAAACCTGAACGCTCTCCTCCGGGCACTGCACCCTACCCCTGCCGTATGCGGATGGAGCAGGGACGAAGCCCTGCAAATCATAGCAGAAACCGAAAAACACGATCGCGCTTATTATGCCGGATACCTTGGGCCCTTCAATTCCAACGGAAACATGGATCTCTTTGTGAACCTCCGCTGTCTGCAAATCAGGGGAGGCAAAGGCATACTATACGCCGGCGGAGGCATCACCACAGCCTCGGATCCGGAAGCGGAATGGGACGAAACCGTACTGAAAAGTTCCACAATTTTGGCAGCTACCGGAAAATTCATGAATTTAGCGTATTCTTAAAATCCCGGCAATGAGTCAGGAACATCTTAACGTAATGGCCTCCATCCTGGCCGGAAAAGGGATCACGCACATTGTAGCCTCCCCGGGTTCGCGCAACGCTCCCGTTATCATCGTGCTGAACCAAACGAGCCGTTTCCGCCTGCACAGCATCGCCGACGAACGCAGTGCCGGATTCTACGCCCTAGGACTTGCCCAGCAGCTCGGCCATACCGTTGCGCTTCTCTGCACTTCGGGATCGGCAGCCCTCAACTACGCTCCCGCCTTAGCCGAAGCCTATTACCAGAAAATCCCCCTGCTGGCGATTACCGCCGACCGCCCGTTGGAATGGATCGACCAGGGCGACGGGCAGACGATACGACAAACAAACGTCTTTAGCAACTACGTGCGAAAATCCTTCAGCCTTCCCCATTCCATCGGAAGTCCGGGCAACCGATGGCACTTCGAACGAATGGTAAACGAAGCCGCCGACCGCTGCCTCATTCCCGCTCCCGGACCCGTTCACCTGAACCTTCCCCTGGCAGAACCGCTCTACGATCTGCAGCCTGCAGCCCCCGGACAAAAAGCAAACATCATCTCCCTTGCCGGAAACAAAACACTGCTCAGCGATTCCGCCCTGGAAGAGCTTGCCGGAATCTGGAACGCTTCGACTGCCAAGATTATCCTTGCCGGACAGCTTCACCCGAACAATAAACTCGGCAAGCTGCTCGACAAACTGGCTGGTGATCGCACGGTTGCAGTTTTCACCGAAAGCACATCCAACCTGTACAGGGATGGATACACCGGCTGCATCGACCGCACCATTGAGGGACTGAATGAAAACAACTTTGCGGAATACCGTCCCGGCATTCTGCTCACCTTCGGGGGAGCCATCGTCTCGAAAAAAATAAAGGCGCTTCTGCGGAAGATGAAACCACACCACCACTGGCACATAAATTCCGATCCGGACGATTTTCACCTCGATACCTACCAGTCGCTGAGCCTCACCCTGCCCGTTTTGCCCCAAACCTTCCTGGAGCAGATCACTCCCCGCATCACGGTTGCCGGAGGATCGTATGCGGAACTATGGGAAAAGCGCAATACCCTGCATCTGGCGAAGCACAAAGCCTTTGCGGGAAATGCTCCCTATTCCGATTTCCGGGTTTTCGACACCATTCTTTCACACCTTCCGGCCGAAACGCACCTGCATCTGGGCAACAGCACCCCGGTGCGCTATGCCCAGCTGTTCGAAAAGGCATCCCGGCTTGCGAACTGGTCAAACCGTGGCACCAGCGGCATCGACGGTTGCGTATCCACCGCTGTCGGAGCCGCAAGACTCTGCCCACATCCCGTAACCGTGATCACGGGCGACATCGGTTTCTTTTACGACAGCAACGCGCTGTGGAACACCAGCCTTCCCGGAAACCTGAGGATTATTTTAATCAACAACGGGGGCGGTAACATCTTCCGTGTAATCCCGGGTCCCGACCGGTACGAAGAGCTTGAAGAATTCATTGAAACAAAACACCAATTCACGGCCGAAGGCATTGCATCCGCATTCGGGCTTCGCTATTACAAAGCCTGCAATCTAGAAACACTGGAAAAAGCATTGAATGCCATCTTTACCGAACAGCCGGACGACGGTCCCGTACTGCTGGAGGTAAGCACACCCGCCGAAACCAGCGCAGGAGTATTAAGAGATTATTTTAAATTTATTGCATCATGACAAGCAAACGTAACTGGACAACGATAAAAGAATACGAAGAGATCAGATTTGATTTTTTCGAGGGGATCGCACGCATCACCATCAACCGGCCGCGCTACCGCAACGCATTTACGCCCGATACCATCAAAGAGATGATCGATGCCATGCACCATTGCCGCGAGAACGATAAAATCGGCACGGTGGTGATTACCGGCGAAGGCGACAAAGCCTTCTGCAGCGGGGGCGATCAGAACATAAAAGGCCACGGCGGATACGTGGGAAAAGACGGAATTCCGCGCCTGAACGTGCTGGATCTGCAGAAACTCATCCGTTCCCTTCCCAAGCCCGTGGTTGCCATGGTGAACGGTTATGCCATAGGCGGCGGACACGTACTGCACGTCGTATGCGATCTGAGCATTGCCTCCGACAACGCCATCTTCGGACAAACCGGCCCCAAAGTCGGAAGCTTCGACGGAGGTTTCGGCTCTTCCTACCTTGCACGCATCGTAGGGCAGAAAAAAGCACGCGAAATCTGGTTCCTCTGCCGCCAGTATTCGGCACAGGAGGCCCTCGAAATGGGACTGGTGAACAAAGTAGTTCCCTTCGACCGGCTCGAGGATGAAGTGGTTGACTGGTGCAAGACCATGATGCAGCGGAGTCCGCTCGCCCTGCGTATGCTCAAACTTTCCCTGAATGCGGAACTCGACGGCCAGGCCGGACTGCAGGAGCTTGCCGGCAATGCCACCCTGCTCTACTACCTTACCGAAGAAGCTCAGGAAGGCAAACGGGCATTCCTCGAAAAACGCGACCCTGACTTTCAGAAGTTCCCGAAATTCCCCTGAGAATTTCGCTGAATTTCACGAAAGTTACGTCTATATAAATGCGAATGAAAAAAGAAAAGTTAATAGCCTGGATACGTGCATCGCGGCTGAGGACGCTGCCGCTGGCATTCTCCTGTTCGCTGATGGGCAGTTTCGTGGCCTGGCACGACGGCGCATTTAATGCCGGCGTGTTCTGGCTGGCGCTCATCACCACCCTCTTCCTGCAGATACTCAGCAACCTCGCCAACGACTACGGCGATTCGGTAAATGGAGCCGATAATCCCCACCGCGTCGGACCGGCACGAACCGTGCAGAGCGGAGCCATCAGTCGCAAAGAGATGAAAAACGCCGTAATCCTGACCTCGGTTCTGGCGTTTATTTCCGGAATAGTACTTATAGGCGCCGGAATCGGGTTTTCATTTTCATTGGGATGGCTGGCATTTCTGGGGCTGGGACTTCTGGCACTTGCCGCCGCCATTACCTACACTGCCGGTTCCAAACCTTACGGCTACGTTGGGCTGGGCGACCTGTTCGTATTTCTCTTCTTCGGTCTTACCGGAGTAATAGGAACCTATTTTCTGCATACGCAAACCCTTAAAGCAGCCATACTCCTTCCGGCAACGGCAGTAGGATTTCTTAGTACCGCCGTGTTGAATCTTAACAATATGCGCGACGTTCACGGCGATTCCCTTTCGGGAAAAAACACCCTGGTGGTGAAATTCGGAAGCAAAATGGCCAGGTATTATCACGCTGCCTTGATTCTGGGTTCCATGGCTGCTCTCCTGATATGGACATTATTGAATTATCGCCATCCTGCCCAGTTTGGGTTTCTCGTTACCATCTTGTTTCTTGTCCCCCATATTGCCCTTGTTTTCAGAAATAAAGTCCCCGCAAATCTGGATCCGCAACTCAGGAAACTGGCATTTACTACGTTTCTTACTGTAATCCTTTTTGGCCTGGCCCTTATGCTTTAACTATGCTGCGCGCCTCCATCCATAAACATACCCTGATCTTCAAAGATCCCGCAGGAACGTCGAGAGGCGTGCTGTACAAGAAGCCCGTCTGGTATCTGCTGCTGCACCATACCCGGAACAAAGGCATCACAGGCATAGGGGAATGCGGAACCATACCGGGACTCAGCGCGGACGACAGACCGGATCTGGAACAACGGCTTGAACGGCTTTGCAGCGACATCAATCGTAATGGAACAACCGATTCAACCGGACTCACCGAATGGCCCTCTATACGTTTTGCCCTTGAAACCGCACTTACCGACCTGAACGGAGGGGGACGTCGGCTGTTGTACGAAAGTCCCTTTACGGAAGGAAAAGCACCCGTCCCCATCAACGGGCTGGTGTGGATGGGCGATGAAGAATTTATGGCCCGGCAGGTGGATGAGAAGCTGGATAAAGGGTTTCGTGTGATTAAGCTGAAAGTGGGTGCCATTGATTTCAACCGGGAACTTGAAATTATCCGGACGATACGGAAACGATTCAGCGAAAATCAAATTACCATCCGGCTCGACGCAAACGGAGCTTTTTCTGCTGAAGAAGCAGCCAATAAACTCCAGCGCCTTGCTGAATTCGGCATTCACAGCATCGAGCAGCCGATCAAAGCCGGAAATCCGGATATTATGGCCCGTATCTGCCTGACATCGCCCATTCCCGTTGCCCTCGACGAGGAGCTGATCGGGATACACACGTTTGAGGAGCGAATAAAAATCCTCGACGAAATCCGGCCCCGGTACATCATCCTGAAGCCCGGCCTGCTCGGAGGATTTGCATCCGCCGGAGAATGGATAAAGCTCGCGGAAGACAGAGACATCGGCTGGTGGATCACCTCTGCACTGGAATCAAACATAGGCCTTAATGCCATTGCGCAGTGGACGGCCACCATGAATAATCCTCTGCCCCAGGGACTCGGAACCGGAGCACTTTACACCAACAACATCCCCTCACCTCTGACGGTAAGCAACGGAAACCTCTGGTACCATCCCGAAAGGGAATGGCAGCCGGAAAGTGTTGGAATAAAACTGCCGGGGGAAGAAGGAGCACAAAAAACCAGCGGATAAATCCGGCGGCGGCATCCCGCGAAGGAAAACATTAAAAACCAAACGAAGAGAACCGTATGATCGTCAGCCCCTCGTTAATTCTCAACGGAAAAGAGTATTCGGGCAGTTTCCTGCAAGAGAAAGCGCGGCAGCTTTTGCGGGAGGGCACTGGCAACGGGCGTGCACTCGGGGCATTTCTGCTGGAGTGGATTTCGGATGCCGACACGGTGAGCGTGCATACTTCCGGCTCAACGGGGCCGCCCAGAATTCTGAATCCTGAGAAGCAGCGCCTGCTGGCCTCGGCAAGGGCTACAGGCGATTTCCTGAAACTTGGCGAACACCGCACGGCCCTGCTCTGCCTCCCGGTCAATTCCATTGCAGGAATCATGATGGTAGTACGGGCCATGCATTATGGGCTGAATCTTGTTACCACAGAACCCACTGGTCACCCTCTGGCTCAGATACCCCCGGAGGTGCAGGCCGATTTCTCGGCGATGGTTCCCGCGCAGGTCTATAACACCCTGGCGGATGAAACGGAGGGAAAGCGATTTTCTGCTATAAATACCATAATAATAGGAGGCGGAAGTCTGCCACCGGCACTTGAAGAACAGCTGTCCGGCTTCCCGAATAACCTGTATGCCACCTATGGCATGACGGAAACCCTTTCGCACATAGCCCTACGCCGCCTCAGCGGAAACGCAAGGTCGGGATGGTTTTCAGCACTGCCGGGGATAAGCGTAAGCACCGACGACCGCGGATGCCTGGTAATCGATGCACCCCGGATAGCTACAGAGCCCATTGTAACCAACGATCTGGCAGAACTTTCGGGCAGCGGCACCTTTCGCATCACTGGAAGATCAGACTTCGTAATCAACCGCGGGGGTGTAAAGCTGCAGGCTGAGGTACTCGAACGCAAACTCGATTCGTTGCTGAAAGAACGCTTCATCGTTGCAGGCATCCGGGACGAAAAGTACGGACAGGTGCCGGTACTCATCGTTGAAAATAAATCCGGTCGAAACATCGACAAAAAACAACTCCTCCGGGATGCGGAATCCATACTAAGTTATTCGGAGCGACCGGTAGAAGTATACTTTTTAAGTCTTTTCCCTGAAACACCGACAGGCAAAACCGACCGCCGCGAAGCCCTGAAACAGGCTCTCCTTTCACAATAGAAACATCAAGGGAATACCACGACAGTGGCTAAACAGCAATAACCGCGGGTGCCATCCCGCGGCGGACGACACCCACCCGATCTCCCACGTCCCCGGAGGGGGCGAACCATCGCCGGACGAAAATTCAACCCCTTCAGGGCTGGAAGACACCCGGTGATCCGCAAACCTGCGGGCTCGCCAGGCTGCGCCCGCGGTTATTCCTGTTTTGCACCTCCGGCGCCGGCGTATTCAGCCGTATTCATTACAAGATGCTGATTACAGCAAATCTGCACATTATTATAATTCCACATGCTTAGCCTGCACACGAACACCTGAACACCAAACACCAACGATCCCCAAAACTCATTACCTTTGCACCTCAAACAAAAATAACCATGCTTGAACTGAACTATATCCGCGAGCATACGGCTGAAGTAGCTGAGCGGCTTGCAATTAAAAACATCGACGCTACAGAAATCCTTCAGCGAATCCTCGACCTCGATCTGCGCAGGCGCGAAGCGCAGAAAGAGCTCGACGACAATCTGGCAGAATCAAACGCTATCTCGAAACAGGTTGGCGAACTTTTTAAATCGGGCAAAGCTGCCGAAGCCAATGAACTGAAAGCCCGCACCGCTGAGTTGAAAGTGAGTGCCAAAACGCTACAGGAAAAACTGGATACACTGGTGGCTGAGCAGAACAACACCTTAGTTCAGCTTCCGAATACGCCCCACCCTTCCGTGCCACGGGGTAAAAGCGCTTCGGACAACGAAACCGTGCATTCCGAAGGCCAATTCCCGGATTTATACGAAGGAGCTGTACCCCACTGGGAGCTGGCATCCAAATACGACATCATCGATTTTGAGCTTGGCAACAAGGTTACCGGAGCGGGTTTCCCGTTCTACAAAGGCAAAGGAGCCAGGCTGCAGCGTGCCCTCATCAACTTCTTCCTCGACAGAGCCATTGAAGCCGGTTACCACGAGATTCAGCCACCGCTGGTGGTAAACGAAGCCTCAGGCTATGGCACGGGACAACTTCCCGACAAGGACGGACAGATGTACTTCTGCGAAGTCGACAAGCTCTATCTTATCCCTACAGCAGAAGTTCCTGTTACAAATATCTACCGGGATGTAATCCTGAAAGCCGGTGATTTTCCGGTAAAAAACGTCGCCTATTCCAACTGTTTCCGTCGCGAGGCCGGATCGTACGGCAAGGATGTACGCGGACTGAACCGCCTGCACCAGTTCGACAAGGTGGAGATCGTTCAGATTCAGGACCCCGACAAATCCTATGAGACCCTGGAAGAAATGCGCGATTACGTTGCCGGACTCCTGCGCAGCCTTGAACTGCCCTTCCGCATTGTGAAACTGTGTGGCGGCGACATGAGCTTTACCTCGGCACTTACCTACGACTTCGAAGTGTATTCGGCAGCCCAGGAGCGCTGGCTTGAGGTAAGCTCCGTTTCGAATTTCGAATCGTTTCAGGCCAACCGCATGAAACTGCGCTTCAAGGACGAAAACGGTAAAACGCGCCTCTGCCACACCCTCAACGGAAGTGCCCTTGCTTTGCCCAGAATCGTTGCATCTCTGCTCGAGAACAACCAGACTCCCGAAGGTATCCGTATTCCGTCTGCACTTGTCCGGTACACAGGTTTCGACCTGATTTCCTGATAAAGGATGGACAAGAAGCCGGCAGAACCGGAAAAACAAATTTGCGGTTCTGCCGTTCTAATCTGTAACACCTGCACCGCAGGTACTAAAGACTGAGTTGTACGCCATGAAAAATCTGGTCCTTTTGGTCGCATTTATTTCCCTGCTAACGGCACTTGCTCCTGCAAGGGTACGTGCACAGGCCGTTACCGATGAGCAGCTGGGACTAATGTATTACAACAACCGCGAATTCGACAAGGCTGCCTCACTCTTTGAGCGACTGTTTGAAGAAAAGCCTACGCTTTTCAACTATACCTATTTGCTGGCCAGTCTGCTCGAAATCAACGATTACGACCGGGCTGAAAAAATTGTGAAACGCCAGGCACGTAAAAATCCGAACGATGCGCGTTACGTGATCGATCAGGGCTATATACTGCTGCGTACCAATCAGGGGAACAAAGCCCAGAAAATCTTTGAACAGGCAATTAAAGACCTGCCGGCCGACCAGCGAAAAATAAGTGAGCTCGCCAGTGCCTTTATCGCCCGGAGAGAAAACAACTATGCCATACAAACCTATCAGAAAGGAAAACAACTGCTTAGCGGACAGTATAACTTCGGTTTCGAGCTGGCGAACCTTTACGAGATATCGGGCAGTTACGAAAAAATGGCGGATGAGTTCATAGGTCTTATCGAATTCAATTCCGACTACCTGAATCAGGTACAATCGAGGCTGCAGAACACCTTCAACAACGATCCGGAAGGACTAAAGTCGGAAGCTTTCCGTATTGCCCTTCTGAAAAAGGTGCAGCGGAATCCCGACGACATGCTGATGGCGGAAATGATGCTTTGGCTGTCGACGCAGCTGAAGGATTTTGAAGCTGCCCTTATACAGGCTAAAGCCCTCGACCGCCGCATGAGTGAAAACGGAAGCAGGGTGTTTGCCCTCGCGGGGATGAGTGCAGCAAACGGATATTACAAAACCGCTGCAGAAGCCTACCAATATGTAATCGACCGCTCCTCCGACGTCTCCCTTGTGGTACAGTCGAAGGTGGAAATTCTGAAAGCGGAATATGAGCAGATTATTAGTACCCATCCTGTAAATCGTACGGATCTGATCGCCCTCGAAGGGAAGTACAACAAAACGCTGCAGGAGGCCGGAAACAATCCGCTGGCATTCCCGCTAATGCGAAATCTTGCCCATTTGCAGGCGTTTTATCTCGCCAAAACCGGGGAAGCCATAAACATGCTCGAAAACCTGATCGCGATTACCGGCAATAACCGGATGCTTCAAGCCGAATGCAAACTGGAACTGGCCGATATCATGCTCTTTACCGGCGAACCGTGGGAGGCAACCCTGCTCTATTCACAGGTTGAAAAAGCCTTTAAAAATGAACCCATCGGTCACGAAGCCCGGTTTCGCAACGCCAGGCTATCTTTCTATATTGGCGAATTCAACTGGGCAAGGGCTCAGCTGGATGTGCTAAAAGCAGCCACTTCCAAACTTATCGCAAACGATGCCATGGCGCTCTCGCTGCTCATTACCGATAACATCGGAATGGACAGCTCATTTGTGCCGCTTGGCACCTATGCACGTGCCGACCTAATGCTTTACCGGAATAAGCCCGACGACGCACTGGCTCTGCTTGATTCGCTGTTGCTGGCATTCCCCGGTCATCCCATTGTCGACGATGCCCTGATGAAACAGGCTGAAATAAACATACGGCAGGGGAAAATTCAGGAGGCTATTGCAATTTATCGTAAGGTTTCCGAAGAATACGGCGACGGTATCCTCGGAGACGATGCACTCTTCAACCTTGCCCTCATCTTTGATCACAATCAGCCGGCAATGCCCGACGAAACCTATGACCGCAGCATGTTGTTCTTTCTCAACATACAGGAGCCATCCGCAAAGGACAGGGAAAAAGCTATGACTGCTTACCAGGACATTCTGATGAAATATCCCGGTAGTCTGTATACCGTTGAAGCCCGCAAACGTTTCAGAGCCCTAAGGGGGGATGAAATCATTCAATAATCCCCCGGTCTACCGGCTAAAGTACATTTATGGAACCCGTAAGAGCAAAGAAACACCTGGGCCAGCATTTCCTGAAGGACGAAAACATCGCCCGCAAAATCGTTGAAAGTATTACCACTCCCTTTGAAGCCCTGCTTGAGATCGGGCCCGGAACCGGTGTTCTTACAAAATACCTGATAGCACAGGAAGCCGGCAATTTCATCGCCCTGGATGTTGACCGTGAATCGGTTCAGTATCTGCATGCCGCCTGGCCTGAGGCAGTCCACCGCATTAAAGAGGGCGATTTCCTGAAAATGGATCCCGATACCATCTTCAGCGGCAACTTCTCGGTTATCGGTAACTTTCCCTACAACATTTCGAGCCAGATCTTTTTCAGGGTGCTGGAATACCGCAACCGGATTCCGGAAGTGGTGGGGATGATACAAAAAGAAGTGGCAGAGCGCATCGCCGCTCCCCCGGGAAGTAAAACGTACGGGATACTTAGCGTTCTGCTGCAGGCCTGGTACGATATCGAATACCTCTTTACCGTCAGCGAGCATGTGTTTGTGCCACCGCCAAGGGTAAAATCTGCCGTTATCCGCCTCAGGCGAAACAAAGTTATGGAGCTGGGATGCGACGAAAGACTGTTTTTTATAGTAGTAAAAACTGCATTCAACCAGCGCCGGAAAACTCTCAGAAACGGGTTGAAATCCCTTCAGTTCAATATGGATGATAGGCTTGAACACCTGTTTACCCTTAGAGCCGAACAGCTTGGCGTAAGCGATTTCGTTTATATAACAGGCAGGCTCGAAGGCAGCAATCCGACATCGGCTAATTCCTAGAAACCGGAAATATCCTCGCGGAGGTTAATCCCTCAACCCTTTCACTTTCGGCGCTCCAGCAATAAAGTCCTTCAGATAGTAAGGCTCAAAATAGGCGGTATTTTCGAAAATGCCCTCCGCAAACTTAGTGGTTGCCGGTGCAGCCATATGAACGGCAGAGGCTTCAAACCCATCCATATACCGGATATTGGGATGATTAAGCACCTCCCTGCACTTCTCCGCACCATCGCCTGCAATGTAAATCAGGTGGTTTTCACGGTATTGACTGAAGCTTTCGGCTGTTACAATCTCAGCTGTAACTTCCTTTGCGTGATGCCCTTCCGGATCGAACAAAGCCGTATAAACTTCCATACGCCTCGCGTCGATCATGGGAGCCAGAAGAACCGGCATTCCTTCATCTCCGGGCAGTAACGAACGCATTCCGGCAGACATGGATTCGAGGGTTCCAACGGATATAAGGGGAATATCCAGTGCGTAGCACAAACCTTTCGCCGTTGACACACCAATGCGAAGTCCGGTATAGGAACCGGGACCCTTGCTTACCGCTACAGCATCCAGGTCAGAAGGTTCGAGACCCTGTTCGCGCAACAGCTCGTCGATGAACACGGTGACAACCGCTGCATGCGAGTTTTTTTCACGTGTTTCTTTTAATCCCAGTATGCGGCCACCCGTTAATAATGCAACGCTGCATACCGGAGTTGCAGTCTCTATCGCTAAAATCAATGACATAAAATTTGCCGGATATTACTTTTTCTTTTCAAACAGGTCTTCTTTCGCCACAACCTTTATCGCATCCCCGTCGTTCAGCGAACGCGATACGGCACGGTACGGACCGGTAACCACTTCCTCTCCTTCGTTCAGCCCTTCCAGGATCTGAATGTAAGCATTGTCCTGAATCCCCGTTTTAATGTTGCGTCGTACTGCCTTGCCTTCGCTTACCACAAACACGATCTCCTGTTGCGGAGCATCGGCTGAGGCAACCTGACTGCCTGTCGTATATGAACCGGGCTTCTTCTCCGCGGAATTTCTCTCCGAAGCCGTTGTATCCTGACGGGTAGTTACCGCCTGTATGGGGATGCTCAGAACCTGATGGGCAGACTCCGTTCGTATATCAACCGTTGCCGACATACCTGGACGGAATGGCGATGCAGCAGGCTGACCCTTCACTTTTAAATTACGGTAGGATTCGGGGAGCATGCGTATTTTAACATCAAAGTTTGTCACCTGATCGGCGCTGATGCCGGTGACATTAGCCGATGTAGCTATCTCGGTAACAATGCCTTTAAACTTCTCGTTCAGATATGAATCCACTTCAATGATGGCGGTGTCGCTGATGGCGACCCGTACAATATCGTTTTCGTTCACACTTACAATTACCTCCATCACCGCAAGGTTGGCAATGCGCAGAATCTCTGTTCCGGATGAGAACTGTGAAGCACCGGCAACACGCTCACCTTTTTCCACGTTAAGGCGGGAAACGGTACCCGAAACGGGGGCATAGATCGATGTTTTGTAAAGATTCTCCCCCGCTTCCTTCACAGAAGCTTCCGCACTCTTTACCGAATATTCGGCAGCTTTGATACTCTCTTCGGCGGCCGTAACCTCAGCCCTGGCGACTTCATAGGTCGATCTGGCCGACTCAAACTCGGCTGCTGCAATGGCTTTCTCGTTAAAAAGACGTTCACTGCGTTCGAACGAGGATTTGGCATTGATAAACTGGGCCTGCACCTGAGCCAGACGGGCACGGGCATTCGAAAGGTTAGCCTTCTGTGTGTTGAGGCCGGCCAGCATGCGGTCGTAATTGGATGCATAAATCTTGGGGTCTATCTTTGCCAGAAGATCTCCCGCCTTCACCTCATCCCCCTCACGAACCAACAATTCCACAACTTCACCGCTTACATCCGGTGAAATCTTGACTTCAGCCTCCGGCTGGATTTTTCCATTGGCCGAAACGGTTTCGGTGATGGTACGCTTTTCTACCTTCTCTGAAGTTACCTTCGTGCCTTCCCCATCGCCAATCAATCCCTTCTTACGGGCAATCGCAAGCCCGACAACGGCAAGCACCACAACGGCAATACCAATCCTGATCAATAATTTTTTGCTCATCCTGCGGTATATTTTAAGCCATAAAAGTACAACAGTTCATTCAGATAATCCCTTTCCCGGCAAGGAAACGCTGTAAAGGGATACCTATTATCGTATGTAACTGAAAATCAATTTCATTATGAAAGGGTAAAATGCCTCCGGCTGAAGCATTAACACCCTGAATAAATTTCCTGAAAAAGTCAGCTGCAATGCTGTCTTCTGCTATTTCAGCGTAATCGGATTTCCCATGTAGAAATCAAGAACCGTAGTCTTGAAAATGTAATCGAATTTGCTTTGCAGCACCTCCGATTCGGCATTGGTCATATCCTTCTTGGCATTGTTGTAGTCAACCGGCGTCATCACCCCAACACTGAATTTCTGCTCGGCATAGCGGAAAGATTCCCGGGTAGCATCCAGCTTGCGGTTTGCCGCATGGTAATTCTTCAGCGAAGCTCTGGCATCGGCCCAGGCCTGCTGTATGGTTTTCTGAAGACGTTGCTTCTCCAGTTCCAGCTCGAGCCTTGAATTTTCCATAGCAATTTTCGCCTTGCTCACCGCTGTGCGGCTCTGCCAGCCGTTAAACACAGGCATTGTAAGATAAAGACCGATGGTTTGGTTGTTATTATCGCTTATCTGATCGCCCCAGGGTTTGGTTTTGTATGTATAATCGAAATTGTAGGAGTAGACCTCATAATCGGCAATCCCGGGGTTTACGGCATATCCCACAAGTACCGGGTTGGTTGGTGTAACGTTCTCGATTATCTGACTTGCACCGGAATAACCTGTACCCCAGCTGCCGCTAAGCGCGATGGAAGGATAATAGGTACCCCTGGCACGGTTCAGCTGACGCTGGCTGCCCTGGAGGCGGTATTCGGCAGCCTTTACTTCCGGCATATTGGCACCCGCATAGGCAAATATTTTCTCGGGCGATACCTGCAACGCAGGCTCAGCTTCAATATCCAGCTCGGGAACAGCTACGTCGAAACCCTGAGCTGAAGGCAGGTCGAGCAGCTGCGACAGAGTAAGCAGCGACACTTCCAGGTTGTTTTCAGCCTCAATCAGTGCCGATTCCTCTCCCGCAGCCTGAGCCTCCAGCATAAACAATTCTCCCGATGCCATGGAACCGGCATCCACCAGCTTGCGCATCCGCTCGGTTTGCTGCAGTGTAATATCCAGCTGGTTCCTGCGCGTTACCACCAGCTCTTTGTAAAACAGTACCTGCATGTAAAACGTGGCAATATTGAGGGACATATCGTTGATGAATTTCTCCGCATCCTTTTCACTCGCAAGCAAATTCAGAGTGTTCTGCCTAATAAGATTGAGTTTCTGG
>JALHHH010000062.1 GCA_022837485.1 Bacteroidales bacterium | reverse complement strand
TTACTTATAAAAGTTGGGAAAATTGGAAATTATTGTAATTGATTATCAACTTATTACATAATCAAAGCTTGATTTTTGTAATTTTACCGGACAACAGTGTAAAAATATATACATTATTTTTTATGGGTTAAATTTCCTGTCGTAATCTTCTCTCATGCTGATTCCGAATTACATAATTCGTAAGCGTATATGCAGAAAGATGAGCTGTTGTAAAGAAATGATCCCTGTTTATTATTAAATCCCTGTGTTTGCTATAGAACGGCTGCAGAGAATGCCGGAGTTTATGTGGTCAGAGACTTTTTTCCAGGGTAAGTCTTGTTTCACTTCCACGCTCCCATTGCCGGCATAGCTACGGTTTTGTCCACTACTACGGTTGTGGCATTACAATCTGCAGGGAGGCTGCCTTCCCGGCTTGCTGGTAATTAGCGTTTGGAAATTTAACATTTATGCGATCCGGAATCAGGGCACAGGCACAGGCGGAAATTTGGTGTCGCCAGTTTTGTAGCAGAAGAGATAAAGTAAGCAGAAGCAGCGGTATTATAGATGAAGCGACCCGCCTGTACCTGTGCAGAGTTCCGGATTTTATAAGGTTGTACGATCTTCTTTGCGGATTCGGTATATTCTGACGCCGCCATAGGAGATAATCAGTCCGATCATAAGCGTCAGTCCCGATGAAATGGGAGCCGAGCCTCCGGTACTGCCTACCGTTCCGTTGTGACCCCTGTACGAAGGATCATCGGGTACCCCACCGGGCGACTGACCGGAAACAGCCGGGATATAAGCATTAATCAGTAAGGTTAAGAGGAAAAGCATGATGCGAATGCGAAACGTTTTCATTTGAAGTAGGATTGGGGTTTGATACTATTTATTGGACTTCGGGATACTCAGTTTATAACGATCTTATGACTGCTGATTCCTGAAGGGGTTTCAATGCTGACAATATATATTCCAGGCATAAGATCCGGGTTCACACTGCCGCTTTCCTTCTGGTTGAGCGTTAATTGACGAACGATACGCCCGCCCGGATCAACGATATTCATTCGGGTTGCCCCTGCATAAGAGATATTGGTAAAGTAAACGGTTTTTCCGCAGGCATAAATCTGTATTCCCGGTACTGTGGTTTCGGCCATTCCGCTGATACCACCGAAATGTAGCCGAAAACGGTATGGATCGGTTCCAGGCTCATGCACGAACGAATACGTCGACTGATTTCTGAGATCCGTTATTGTGTTGAGTAAGCGGTCTTCAAGATTAAGGGTAAACCCGGATTCGAAGTTTCCGGCTCCTTCGGTTTGGAAGCTGACGTTTCCAGGTTTGCCCATGCTGAAATAGAGGGGGATGGTTGTAATTCCCTGAGCCGGGGGCAAAGCATTGATGCTGAGCAATGCAGGGTCTGACATGGTGAATGATGCAACCTGGGGAGAAGCTTCGTCGCCGAATAGCTTTAAGGCATCGGCTGCATCTGCTGAAAAAACACTCGAATGTTCATTAAGCTGTATTGCAAGTTCGTCCATGCCTCCAGATGCCGTTGCTCTGATTCTTAATACGTTAGCAACGGTCTCAGCAGTTTTTAAGAATTCTTCCGAACTGTGAATCCGGGCTGCGTCTCCGATGAGCAAAACCGGGTCGGGACTGGTTGCACGCACAAAAAATGCCTGCCCCATGGGAATGTGTCCCGACACCGAGTTTGTTCCGGTTTCGCCATTCCAGGTTCCATAGTTTTTGTAATGCGGATTATAACCCCAAATGGTACCGGCAACTCCCGATTTAATCCAGCCCTCAGCATCCCAGTCGATGGCAGAAGGATACGGATTGGGTATCAGATTAAACCCAAAACCCTCGCCTGAGTAATTGACCCCGGGTTCAAATTCCCCGGCATTGAGTATGCCCGACATCCGGTACGTAATGCCTGTCCCGTAAGGGTAATATGCCAGCAATCCTTCCCGGGCCGGCATTACATTACTTGTCGGGGAATTCCAGGCAAACCAGGAGTTTTCCGGTTCCAGATAGGTAAATATATATGAATCAAGCCATACTTCCGACAGATAGGTCTCGCCGCTCAGCGGAACCGATACCAGATGGTAGTGCTTTTCCAGGTGACCGTTGGTTCCGGTAAGGTAGCGTTCAATGGTTGCTTCCACTCCGGGTGTAAAATGGATCAGAGAACCGCTTCCTTCCGGTCCCGATTTCAGTATAAGACCGTTTTCGCCGGCTTCGTTGATAAGTTCGCCTTCTATACTCAGGCGGGCTCCGGGGGAAATCTGCAGACAGCCTTCTGACCCTACGGTAAGATTGTGTACACTCTGCCAGACATCGAGAATGCAGTTTCCATGTATTACCGGACAATCGATCCGGCTGCCGGAGTTTCTTTCTTCGCTCATCCCAGGTACTTCCCCCACATCCCAGCGCTCCGCATTGCTCCAGTATCCTTCACCGGTAAATTCCGGAATGTTGTCGAAAGAGGATTCTTCAGTTAAACTTACACCGGACCCATTTACAACAAAACCTCTGAAAAATATGGTTGAACTTCGGGGCAGATCATTTGCGCAAACCGTGAATGGGCCTGCTGTTTCAGAATCTTCATAGATTAAACCTGGCGAATCCGTTGAAATTCCCGATTGGATATCGTAGAGTATTCCCCTGCCTAATATAGACCCACTAACAGAACTGATTATGTTAGCACCCAGACAGGCAGAATTCAATCCGATATTATTGATTGCCGGATCTTCAATTCTCTCAAGAAGGCAGTGTTTTGGATTTTCAGGTGCGGAATTTGTTAAATACCTGGTCATCCCGTTATTATAATTGTACTCGTAAATTCTGAAATAATACTCTTCGTAAACGTCCGGTACCTGGATAAGAATCTGAGATTCTGTGCCATTATAAACTGTTTGTTCTCCTGAAGTATAGGGCTGAAAAACTGTAGGAAGGCTATTATCTGCAGGAGTGGTAAATTCATTCTCTGTATTCATCTTTATAATCCTTCGCTCTCCATTGCCTTTTGTGAATGCAACTTTGATTAAGTTAGTGTCTAAAGCTGTAAAGGAGATGTACGAAGCTTGGGCTGATGGTGTAATGGGAGGATTTCCTGAAATGACTAAGCCTTTTATGCTTGATGTTCCTGAGTTTGTGATTATTAATCCATTTACTGCAATATCAGAAGTCATTATAAATCTAATATATACAACTTCTCCATTTGAACAGTTTTCGGGAAGATTGAATGGGCCAAATCCTTTCAAAGTTGTTGTCAACAAGATATTCCCATTTTCAATAGTATTCCAACTGTTATTATCAAGGCTGAATTGGATATCAAAATTCTTCGGGCCACTTGTTGTTGATTTCATCTGAAAATATAATTTAACAGATTGAAAACCAATAGTATTAAATGCACTTGTGTACCAGCACTTACTGCCGGTTCCATTATCCCACCCACTTACAGTAGCTCCGTTAGTGGAATTATACGTCACACTTCCCGATGCCGTTTCCTGTATCCTGCACCCCGCATTGCCAGCTGAGTATTGTGCGGGTGTATTGTTGGCCGTTAGCGGAAAGTTTAAAATGGTCTGACCCTTTAGGGAGATTGCCGAAAGCATCAGCACTAAAAGTGTAAATTGCCTGAAGTTAAAGGCTTTAAACATAACAATACGTTTTTGATGTTAAAACTGTGTATATTAATTGCGGCATTACCGTAAACCGGTCTCAGATGCCGTTTGCCATAAATCCATCCTTCTTGTTCCTACGTATGCTATTCTTATTCCCCGCAAATCTGCCCGGCGATTTTTTCGGGATGCTGGTTATTTATTCAGCGCACCCCGGTTCTTTACAGTCTGTTTTTTACCTGTTCCTGTTCCTTTCCTGAATTCTCCCTTAATCGTATGCTGTCTTTTCTTTTTCGTGATGCGGCAAAGATATATTGCCGGTAACCAAATCCTGCAATTTGTGATGTCTGAATCAGTGCCGGCAAAATTTCAGACATGCAAGTGGTTGCATGCAAGCAACATTCTGAACATCTATGTATACTGAATGTATCTTTATCTGTAGCCGGTAGTGACGGTTTTTATTGTATTACGAGTTTTCAGCCCGCCTGTCTTCAGATTATGGCATTTTTCAAAGGTCTTTTTCCAACGAAAATTCGCATGAAACTATCTCAGAAATTTCAATAATGCCCGAAGAAACGTGTAAATGGGCCTATCCTGTATCTATTTTCAAAGAATAGCCAAGGTTACACCTTATATCCATCAGGATCCCCACCGACTCACCAAAAATCCTGAGTAGCAGGGATAATACTCTGATATCCAGATTGTCTTGTTTTACCATGCGTTCTCTGCATACCTGCAGATTTTTTTTCCCGGACAAAGATGAAAACCTGTTCATAAATCGGCTTAAATTAGCGTTTTGTTTGTACACCCATCACCCCCTCTCTTCCTGCATGGAACAATTTACTGAAGGCTTCAAACTTGATGACAGCAACCGGGAATTTATGTATGCGGCTGATTTCGTGACGCATACAAGTAGTCTGTTATACCTTACCGGGAAAGCAGGTACCGGCAAGACTACTTTCCTGAAATACCTGAAATCAACGATTGATAAGAATATGGTGGTACTGGCTCCGACAGGGGTTGCAGCCGTTAATGCGGGGGGGCAGACCATTCACTCTTTTTTTAACATCAAGCCGAGTGTGTATGTTCCGGGAGATAAGCGGTTGCGCACCTGGGTACCTCCCGAAGATCCGGATAAAAGCGTCATTAACGATCATTTTCGCTACAATCGCGATAAGCTTGAGATCATTCGCGGCCTTGAACTGCTGGTGATCGATGAAATCTCTATGGTTCGCTGCGATCTTCTGGACGTTGTTGACCGTCTGCTCCGGGTGTTCCGGCGTCGTGAGTCTTCACCCTTCGGAGGAGTTCAGGTCGTTCTGATAGGAGATACCTTCCAGCTTCCGCCTATTGTAAATCAGGAGGACTGGAGCATACTCGGGAATTTCTACCGAAGTCCGTTTTTCTTCAGCTCCAGAATTATGCAGGCTTCGAAGCCGGTTTATATTGAGTTGAAAAAAGTCTATCGCCAGAAAGACAGTGATTTTATCGGACTGCTGAACCGCGTGAGGGTTAACCGCCTGGATGCCGGTGACCTTAGTCTGCTGAATTCCCGGTATCTGCATGGTTTTTCGCCCGATCGCGAAGAGGATTATATCATTCTGGCAACGCACAATCGTATGGTTGAAGAAACCAACGAACGCAGACTCAGAGAAATCGACGAACCTTTGTTCCGGTTTGAAGCCGTCGTCGAAGGAGTGTTTCCCGAAAACAGCTACCCTGCCGACAACATCCTGAAACTAAAAAAGGATGCGCAGGTTATGTTTCTGCGAAACGATCGTAACAAGCGCTACTATAACGGTAAAATCGGACACATCCTGGATATTTCGGAGGATGGCCTCTTTGTTGAGCTGCCGGAGGGCGATATTATTGAGGTGGAACCCGAGGAGTGGGCGAATATCCGCTATTCCTGGGACAGCCGGGAGAGTAAGGTTGTGGAGGAAACCGTTGGAACTTTCGTGCAATATCCCCTGAAACTGGCCTGGGCAATCACCGTGCACAAAAGTCAGGGACTGACGTTCGAGAAAATTATCGCTGACCTTGAAGAAGCGTTTGCTCCCGGACAGGTTTATGTTGCACTCAGCCGCTGTACATCGTTTTCCGGACTTCTGCTGAAAACCCCTCTGAATGCACGCACCATAATGACCGATTCTGCTGTTCTGGAATTTGCTGGTAACGAAACTCCCCAAACATTACTTCTGAACGAACTGGAATCCGGAAAGACAACAAATTATCTTAGAAGGGCATTAAATGCTTATCTATCAAGAGAATACCAGAAATCTGCCGAAATGGTACGAAAGGCTGTCGGTAACGGAGAGGGAGAATCAACCCGGCGCGCCCTGTTATTGGCTGAACTGGCAGCCCGGCGTATTGTACGTCAGGCAGAAACTATGTTACAGTTGTCGCTTCCCGAAACGGCATCAAAAGCGAATACACGCACTTCAAAGGAATCCGGTGTTGCAACCTCGGCCGTGCGCAAGGAAATTCGCTCGCACCTGAAATCTCTGGCCATCCATGAAAGTGCCCTGACGGCCTTTTCCCGGCTTATGGGAGACCTCTCAGCCGAATACCCCGGTAATCATAGTCTTGCAGATGTTGCTGAAGCGATGGACCGGCTTGCGGAAAAAATGAATGAACGAATGAGGGCTCTTTTAAAAGGCAATAAAAAAGCTGCCGGGAATAAAAAATAATTTTCCCCGATTTTTAACGAGTCTATTCGTCACAGGATTAAGTGAGCTTAGCGGCGTTTCCGCAACAATCCCGCCAGAGTCCCGAGGAGTCCGCCTCCTCCTTTTCCCGATAGAGCTCCGACAATAGCATCAAGATTTATACTGTTGTCGTTCGGGTCGTTGGCTTTGTTTCCAAGCTTTTGCATAACCACTGGAATCAGCTTGTTAACTATAGCTGCTGCATCCGTACTGTTAATTCCGAATTTTTTCATCAGCTCCCCGGCTACACCTGAGCTAAGATTGTTGATAAGAGGAGAACCGGATGCATCCCCTTTGCCATTCAGTAAGTTGAGAATGTTGTTCAGGTCACCCTGGCTTGCCATTCCCTTCAGGTTTGTGAGCATTGCTTTTGCAGCAGTCTGAATGGCTTCATCGTTGCGGCTGTTTGGAATTGCCGGATTGTTAACAATGACATCTCCGGAATTTTCCTTTACAATTTTTAATAACTGGTCAAGCATGGTTTTGGATATTGAGGATTTATTAAATTAATTTTCACTGCATATACCTGTTTTAACGGAAGCTTTCTGTTAAAGTTTCTTTTTAGGCCCCCGGATTTACTGCAATGTGACAAGTTGGATTCATCCCGGCCTGACATTGATGCATTACGTGTTTGTAACGCCGGGTTTCTTACCTTTGTCTCACGAATGCATGCACCTATGATGGACTATGAAAATGACGACCGCCTGCCGGTTACGATACTTACCGGATTTTTGGGAGCCGGAAAAACGACAATGCTCAACAACCTGATCGCGAATCATCCGGATTATAAATTTGCCGTTATTGAGAATGAGTTTGGGGAAATTCCCATTGATAATGACCTGATTGTCGGGGTTGAAAGCGATAACATTTACGAACTCTCCAACGGATGCATCTGTTGCACCCTCAACGGAGAGCTGGCCGAATTGCTGTTTGATCTTCTGAATATCAGGCATAAGCTAACGCATCTGGTTGTAGAAACAACCGGCATTGCCGATCCATCTACTGTGGTTCAGGCGTTTATGTCGTCGGAACAGATCGAAATGTTCTACCGGATCGATAGTGTGACCTGTTTGGTTGATGCCCGGAATGCTGCACAGATTCTCAGCGATGCCACTATGGCTGCCCGTCAGATCAGCTATGCCGATACTATTGTCGTTAATAAAACCGATCTGGTTACCGAGAGCCGGTGTGCACAGGTTGAGGATCTGGTACGTACGTTTAACCCTTTCGCAAAAATGGTGCGCAGCAGTTTTGGGAATGTTGAAGGATTCAAAATACTTGACACTTTTTCCTATGCACCGCAGAAGATGGAAGTTTTCAGTATGGATGCATCAAAGTTAAAACTTTCGACAGGGCCTCAGCGTTCGGGCGGATTTGTTACGGTAAGCAAGCAGGAAGCAGGCAATGTACACGATGTTCAGTCGCACAGCTATACGTTTACCCGCAATTTCGATCCGTATCAGTTTAATTTCTGGCTCGACCATCTGGTTGAGTATTATGGCGACGGCATTTACCGTATTAAAGGAATTGTAAGTTTCGATAAAGTGCCGCAGAAAATCGTTGTGCAGTCGGTCCGCGACCACATTATGATTTCGGCAGGGGAGAGATGGAAAGAGTCAGAAGACCGTACAAGCCGCTTAATCTTTATTGGCCGGAATTTAAACGATCTCAGGCTTGAAGAGAGCCTTGTCCGTCTGCTTGGAGGGGAGCTTCAGGAGAGTGTGTTGCTGTTGAAACGGTCTGTATGATTAAAGTGCTTTTTCAAAGTACCCGCCGCTGTTCAGGGTAAAGCCGGTTTTTTGAAGATACTCTCCGTATTTCCTGCTTTTTTCTTCGGCAATAACTTTGTTGTATCCTTCGCGTACGAACCGTTCTTTCAGGTGGAGGTAGATGAAACGTCCGTTTTTGAAATCCCTGTATTCGGGCAGAACGTAATCGAGGCTTACCCTCAGGCAGTTTTCCTCTCCCGGATGAGCCATAAATACTCCGGCTACGGCCATATCGCGCAGTATCAGAAAGGTGTGGGTGTCATCTCCGGTATGCCGGGTAAAGCCGGGAAAGATTTTTTGTATGTCGTGTGCGTGAAAATCGAGGAAGCGCTCCAGGTATTTGTTTCCGGGTCCGGTTTCCATCACCTCAAAAACCTCCTTTCTGGCATAGATTTTCCAGAGGTAATACAAATCAACCCCAACAATAAACAGGTTCATAAGGGCAACGGGCAGTGCATCGATCAGGACACCGTACAGGGCAAATAAAGCCGCTCCGGCAAGGTTGATCCATCTGAATTTCAGGATGGAACTCATCGTCATTGAAAGGGCGATTATCCCGGATGCTATATAGCCAATCCATTCTAAGGTAGTACTGTCCATGTTTTGAAATTCGTGTTTCTGACCGGGTTTCCGGCAATTATGTGTTGTGGCTGCAAAGGTAGAGGATTTACTCGTAAATCCGGACCGGTAAGGGTTCAGGGTATTAAAGCACTGGTGATTTACCTGATCTCTGGACCGGAGAGAAAAAAAAGAAGCTGCATTCAATATTCATCGAATGCAGCTATTAGCACAGGAAACAATGATTCAGTAGTAAGACAAGATAAGATAATAATTGCCGGAATAATTTGTTCCGGATGGCAGCTGTTCAGCATACGCAGTAACCTCAAGAGAATGCACTCCATTGTCACCTACCGGGAGTATCCGGTCGCTGAATGCAGCCATGGTAGGGAGCTGGAAATTCTCTCCCCGAATGTCTCTCACCTCAGCATCGGAAATCGTATAGCAACAGAGCAGGCCGGGCTTTGAGGTGAGTGTAAGTTGTCCAAGTGAAAGCTGATTTCTTTCTTTTTTGGAAATTATAAATTCCGTTTCCCCGGTGAAGCTGACGTCTGCAGACTCTACCACTTCTGCAAGCACACGACCGGTTGCCTGCGCCTGGGCCAGGGCTGCTGAACAAAATGCAAGACCGATTGCTACGACCAACAGGATTCGGATTTTCATGTTTGTTTTCCCATTTATGGAATCAACGTGACAAAAATAATACGAATAATAATGCAAAGTCAAGAAATTTTTCATAAAATGTGAAAAAAAATTCGGGAAAGGTGTATTGAAGAGCTAAAAATATCATAAAACATTGAAAATAAGTTTTTAAAGACAAAAATCGACTAACTCAAATAGTAAAAAAAATTTACTTTTTTATCTTTTTTTAAATCGTTCGGATCCGGGTATTCCGTATAATCATTCATTTTCAGAAAGCCTGCAGGCTGATGCCGGCATCTGCATCGTGATGGAAAAGATTTGCCGGAGGTACTGTTTTGCGGATGAACAGAGGTTAGGATTTTCCTTCAGGAGGATGCGGCAGGGGAGGGCAAAAAAAGGCTGTTTCAAAAGAAAGCCTGAATGCTTTGTCTGAAACAGCCCGAAGTCGTGAAACAGCAGATCAGCGGAACAAACGATCAGTTGTGTTTGAGTCCGTATTTGGCAATTTTTGCATTAAGTGTGGGTCGTGTGATCTCGAGCACGCGGGAGGCTTCCACTTTATTCCATTTAAGGCGGTCGAGAATTTTTTTGATGTGTACTTTTTCTACATCTGCAATGGATTTCAGTTCATACTCCTCACTGGAACCTTCGTGCTTGGAAAGAAGTATGATATGTTCCTTTTCAAGTACATCTCCACGGGTCATTATCATTGCCTGCATCAGGGTGTTTTCAAGTTCCCTCACATTGCCCGGCCAGTCGTGCGTATTCAGAAGTTCAATTACCCCGTTACCTATTTTAACTATGCGTTTGTTCAGTTTCCGGTTCAATTTCTGCATCAGATGGTCAACAAGTGCTTCAATGTCGTCTTTTCGGTTGCGCAGAGGGGGAAGAGCAATGGTAAACACCTTGAGCCTGTAATAAAGTTCTTCGCGGAATTTCCCGGATTTAACCAGTGCTTCCAGGTCTTTGTTTGTGGCAGCTATTATTCTTGCTTTCAGGGGCACAGGGGCAGGTTCGCCGGGCTTTTCAAATTCAAGTTCCTGAATTACACGCAGCAATCGCGTCTGCATGGCTTCGTTAAGGTCGGAAATATCGTCAAGGAAAATGGTTCCCTCCCCTGCAAGTTCAAACTTCCCGGTTTTAGCAGTTGTAGTGTTGGGGAGTGCCCCTTCCGTATATCCAAACAGTTCGTTTTCCAGAATATCTTCATGAAGCGCTGAGCAATTCACCACAACAAGCGGATGCTCACGCGTAATACCACTGAAGTGAATCAACCGGGCAATCAGCTCTTTTCCCGTTCCGGTTTCTCCGGTAATCAGAATGTTTACCTTGTTCATCGAAACCCGCCCTACGTTTTTGAAGATCTCACGCATGGCAGGAGTTTTTCCAACGAGAAGATTATCCTCGATGGCTTTACGCATACCCGGCGTGATTGACTCGGTGAGGTTCTGGCTCTGATAGGATGCCTCGAGTCCGTTGCGGATCGCCTCCAGCAACTCCTGCATCTGTATCGGCTTCTCGATGAAGTCATATGCTCCGACCTGGATCGAACGGATGGTAAGAGCTACGTCTCCGTGTGCAGTTAAAAGTATCACCGGTAGGCCCGGCTGTTTTTTCAATACTTCCGTAATCAAATCTATACCCGACATGCCCGGCATCTGGTAATCGGTTACCACTAAATCCGGTTTATCATTATTAATTATTTCCAGCCCCGATTCTCCGTCTGCAGCTGTTAATACCTCATATCCTGCCTTTCCGAGGCTGTTACTAAGTAATGTCCTGATAATAGAGTCATCATCAATGACCAGAATTTTGCTCATATCGCTTCATTTAAATTTAACAAAATCGCATGCCTTGCCCTGCCGGGTGATAAAAAAGTGCACAGCGATTCCAATTTGCAAATGTAAAAGATTTATACAATGTAAATGTACCATCATTCCATAAAAAAATGCAAAAAAAATGTCATTGACACTCGATTTTTTTTAAAGCATTTTCAAATAGTTTCATAATCATGTAGTTAGAGTGTTATTTTCAATTATTATTCTCAAAAAATTTATACAAGCACTGAATGATTTATCGCTTTTTTCATTATTCGGACAGGGTAAATAGTGTTTTCCCCACGTTACGTTAAAATACCCGATAAATCAGTATAACCAAATCCGGGACATTGATAATGGCTGCGGGTTACCGTAACTTTCTGAAAAAAGAATAAGCGAATCCGGGCTTGCCCGTTTTGTGCAATCCGAATGCAACAGCGGCTGAATTTAAGATTTTATCACCTTTCGCACCGCATCAATTACGGTGCCGTCGACCCACTTGATGGCAGCTATAAATTCATCGCTAAGTTCAGGGAGCGCGGGCTTCCCGCATATGCGTTCGGCCTCATCCTTAAGCTGATGTATGGTCTTTACCGGCAGCGAGGAGCCTTTTAACTTATCAATCAGGTCGGTTCGCAGTGGATTGATGGCAATACCCCTTTCGGTGACGATTACATCAATGAGTTCTCCGGGGCCGCAAATGGTAGTTACTTCATCGCGGATAACCGGCATTCTGTCGCGGAAAAGGGGGATTGGCAGAATGACGCATTTGGAGAACAAACAGTTCATCCAACCGCCTATGCCATGCAGCAGATAACCGTCGGAATGGGTAACCACATTGGCGTTGAAGTTAACATCTACTTCCGTGGCACCCAGAATTACAACATCCACCATGGATGCAAAATTGCCTTTGCCATGGTAATTGTAGCTGGTAAACGGACTAGTATTCACATGGTTGCTGTTTTCGCGCATGGAGCGTACGCCTTCAAGGTCGAAGGTTTGCCCGTCGAGGATGTAATCCACCAGTCCTTCTTCGAGCATGCTGACCAGGTACTTGTTGCTTCCCCCGCGTGCAAAGCGGGCTTTCATGCCCCGTTTGCGCAGCATCTCTGCAAAGTAAATTCCGATGGAGAGAGCAGTACCTCCGGCTCCGGCCTGAAACGAGAATCCATCGCGGACGATACCGGCTTCATCGCAGAATTGGGCAGTCATTTCAGCAAGCAGCAGCCGGTCGGGACTTTTTGTGATTTCGGTGGTTCCGGAAATGATTTTCTCGGGAATTCCGATTTTATCCATCACCACCACATAATCGACGTAGTTGCCGTGGATCTGCCAAGGGATGCATGGGAACGGGACGAGGTTGTCGGTTACAACAATTACTTTATCGGCATATTGAGAATCGGCCATTGCAAATCCAAGCAAACCGCATGCTGCAGCACCGCGGTCGCCCGTTGCGTTGCCGAAGAAATCGGCGGTGGGAGCTGCAATTACAGCGATGTCCACATGCAGATCGCCATCCTGAATGGCCTGATACCTTCCGCCGTGCGAGCGCAGTATGCCCATGCCCTGCATCCCGCCTACAGAGGTATGTCTTCCCAGGGCACCGTTCATGCTGCCTTCGATGTGGTGAATGGTTCCGTTGTCAAGGTATTTGATCAGAGGACTGTGGCATTCGAACGATGCTGAGGGAGCCCATGTGAGTTCTTTTGCGCCGATTTCGGCAGCTATGTCGAAGATCTGATTGGCAACCAGATCGCCGTTGCGAAAGTGGTGATGGGTTGAAATCGTCATCCCGTCTTTCAGTCCGCATCGGATCAATGCCTCACGCAGCGAAGCAACAACCTTGTTGCCGTCGGCGGGATAGTCGGCACAGGTGCTGATGGGCGGTGCATACTTCCGGCCGGTGGGTTTATACTTACCGACACCTAAAAACGGGACCGATTCCCGGCCGTTGATAATCTGAGGAACCGCGCGGCCCAGGGTATTCACGGTTATTTTATCGTATTTTGACATTTTTTTCCGGTTTATTATCAGACATTTTTACTGATTCGAGGCATTCTGGCTTTCGATGAGCTTATTTCGCCAGTCGGTACTGAGTTTGCCCATGCTAACCGCCAGGTCGATGGTGCGTTGTGCACGCTTCACAACAGGCGGATCTATCATTTTGGTGCCGAGCGAAACCACTCCAAGACCTTTTTCTCCGGCTTCAATAAAGGCATGTACAATTTTTCCGGCTTTTTCTATTTCGGCATCATCGGGAGCAAAATTGTCGTGTATCACCCTTATCTGGCGTGGGTGTATACATCCCATGCCATCGAAGCCCAGAGCTTTCGACCGCAGAACGTTTTCTTTAAGGGCTTCTGTATCGGCGACGTCGGAAAATACGGAATCGATGGCTTGAATGCCGGCCGCTTTGCATGCATTTACCACCATGCTGCGGGCAAAGAACGACTCCGTACCCTCGTTGGTGCGGCGGGTTCCCAGATCAGCGGTGTAATCTTCGAGGCCTATTGCAAGGGCAACTACATTTTCCGATTGGGCAATTTCGAGTGCTTTCAGCACACCCATGGCACTTTCGATGATTGGCATCAGCCATACATTGCCCGGGATGTTGTGTTGCGCTTTCAGTTCTGCGATGCGCAGGTTAACCCGTGAAATTTGTTCCGCACTTTCGCATTTCGGAACAAGGATCAGATTCACATTGTGTGGAATTATGTAATCAAGGTCCTCAAGTCCGGCCGGCACCTGGTTGATCCTGACCATGCGTTCGGCTCCGTAAAAGTCGAGGGCGCGCAGGGCATTGCGAACAAGAAAGCGGGCTTCGGGCTTTTTGGTTACCGCCACTGCGTCTTCCAGATCAAGAATGATACCGTTGGGTTTGTGAATGCCCGCGTTGATCATCAGACTCGGGGTATTTCCGGGAAGGTAAAGCCTTGAGAAGCGGTATCGGTCGCGAGTGGTTTGATAGGTGTTCTGGGGTAGTATGGCAGGTAGATATTCCTTTTTGTCGCCCGTCAGTTGCCTGATGGCAGCCTCAAGCCGTGCCGAAATTACAAAATCGAGCGCTCCCGAATCTTCCACTGTCAGACTGGCATGCTCAATTCCGTAAAATGCCAGAATTTCACTGCACAGCTTCCGGATGGATTCTCCATAAAGTACTTTTACCTTGCTGATTAGTTCAATGTTAATTCCACCCTCTGAGGTTATCTCCAGGGTGAGGGCACAGTCAGACCTTACCCCCTTGCCTTTGTTACCCGTTGTTACTCTAGTTGCCACTTCAGCCTCCTGATTTTAATTGGGTTATTGTGTTCATTGTCATGCAAAGTAACGGCAGCCATCCGTAAAAAAAAAGAAACAGTACAATTATTATTATCCGATTTTTCAATATCACAGGATGTTTTCATAACAGATTTATTCAATATCAAGGCGATATTAATATCCGGTAGCGTTCGGTTTGAGTTGGAAATATCCAACAGTCATCCAATGGTCTGTTACATAGTTAAATTTCTGGATGTGATAAGTGAAACTTGCCATTTACACTGGGATTGGAAAGCGAATTATTGCCTTTTCGTTGAATCAGATTAAATTATCATTCATCAGCTAATATTTCTTAATGATTTAAAAATGAACAATATGGATGGATGGCTTCAGGCCGGATTGCCGTTTTTACACTGAATAGAATCCGTTTTGGCTGCAACCTTTGAAAATGGTCTGCATCTAAGAGTTAAAACAAAACGAATTAAGAATGGTTAGTACTTAAAGCGGAGATCTGGAACGGTTTTTGCAATGCTCACCGACTATCGTAATTAATTATTTTTGCATTTTCTGCGAGATTTATAAATTAACCATAATCCCAAACCAAAACCAATTACTATGAAAAAGTGGAATTTCCTGTTCATGGCACTGCTCATGTCTGTTGCAGTGGTATTTACTTCATGCTCTGACGACGAAGAAGTGGATCCGGGTCCAAGCCTCAGTTTGAAAGGCGGAACCGCATACACCTCACAGGATGCAACAGTTCAGATAAACGATGCAATCCTGGTGGGAGTAAATGGCCTGAAGAGCCCGGTTTCCGGACAGAAACTGAACCGCTTCAAGTTCTCCATTATTTCGAATAATGTAGAAACCGTTTACGTTGACTCTACTCTGAATTCCGATACATTTACATGGGAAAGCGAACTTACCTTCTCCGGTGTAGGTACCGGACGCCTGCTTTTCGAACTTTGGGACAAAGGCGGTATGAGAGCCGAGCAGTCGTTCAACATTACCATCGAGGATCCGGGTGCTCAGATCAATAAATATCTGAACGTTGAATTCGGTTCATGGAATGATGCCGTAGGAAGTTTCTTCGCTTCAAAAGAAGGAATCACCTACACCGTTGGTCAGACCCGCAACGTTCCCGCCAATCAGATCAAGATCGATTTTGTATTCTTCAAGGGTGCAACCAATTTCAACACGTTTGCTTCTCCCGACGATGCGGATGTACAAACCATTCAGGATCTAGGACCTATCAGCGCCTGGACAACTAAAAACCAGACACGTTTCAATCCTTCAACCATGACTGCTGCTCAGTTTGACGCAATCGGAGAAACGTTCCAGTTCCCGACTTTCAACATGCTACAGCAGACTACCAAAGTAAACAACCTGGTAGAGGGTCAGGTATTCCTGTTCAAGACTCACGACAACAGGCTTGGTCTTGTTAAGGTTGTGGACCTTTACAGTCGCGGCGACCGTGCCAAGGCAAGCGTGATTATTCAGAAATAAACGCAACGTTCTAACGTATTGAAAGGCTGTCTCAAAAGGGCAGCCTTTTCTCATTGAACAGATGCGTTTGTATCAGGAATCCCTTTCCTGAGAGGGTAAGTCTTCAAAAATGATTAATTTTGCCTGTCATATCGGTCATCCGTCTAAATTTCTATGAATCAGACCAAAAAGAAAATTCTGTTTATCGTGAATCCGGTCTCGGGCGTACATCAGTCGCGCAAAGCCATGCTGACAAATCTCGCCGACGAAGTGCTGGACAAACAGCGCTTTGAATGGCAGATTGTTTTCAGCGAATCGGCGGATCAGGTCAGAGAACTTAGCCGTGAAGCAGCAGAAGCCGGAACCGATATTATTGCTGCAGTAGGCGGCGACGGAACCGTGAATCAGGTTGTAAAAGGTTTATACGGATGCAATTCGGTGCTGGCCCTTATCCCTGCCGGTTCCGGCAACGGACTGGCGCATCACCTCGGTATTCCGGTTGAAACTGTCGAGAGCCTTGCACTGATCAACACCATGAATGTGAAACAAATTGATACCATTAGTATTAATAACGATCTTTTTGTTTCGATAGCAGGTGTGGGATTTGATGCCTTGGTTGCCAGGAAGTTTGCTAAAGCCGGACG
>JALHHH010000061.1:9629-26567 GCA_022837485.1 Bacteroidales bacterium | reverse complement strand
GAAACCAGCCAGGGCACATTCATTGTAAGGTAGGAACCCGCAGCCCACTCATTTCCCGATTCTCCTGTGAAGGCGGCAGTATAAGTCAAATCCGTTCCTCCTCCGCACAAAAAGCGGGGTAGTAAATTCATGGTTCCATCTCCACTCACGGCAGGACCATCGGTGAAATAAGTGATTACAACATAACCACTTGACTCACCGGTACCAACCAGCATAAAAAGTTCACCAAGATCGGATGGATCAATTACAAGATCGCTGTTTACAAAGTTTCCATAATCATCAGCGGTAGCACTCAGCGTATCGTTCTGATGATTAAAATGTAAATGCTCCAGTACCAGTTGGATGGTTTCTCCCGGCAGCCAGTTGGAACCACTCATGGTCACCGTTTCACCAGGCTGGTAATCGTCTTTGTCAGTAACCAACGATGCCTGGCCAAAGGAGGTACTGCTCCAACCGGCAGTTACTAACAGCAAAAGCAAACAAAGCCACGTTCGCATTTGCATGGGTAATTTTTTTTCTTTCATAGTTTTGATTTTGGGTTGAAAATTGATAGCCTCCGGAAATTTTCCGGTTTCTTCAGGAATTTAGGGACATTCCGCGCCCTTCTTCAGGTGCGGTTTATAATGCCTCAGCATGAGCCAGCAGAAGCTCACAACTAATTCCCAAAGATATGACTGGCCCAAACCCCAAATCAATACGTATAATTACCTCTTTTTATCTACCTATAATGTCGTTTTATATACGTATTTTCCTCCATATGCATATAACTTCCTATACTGCAATCCATTTCAAAAATCATAAAGCGAGCTCCTTTATCGGTTAAATGGCGCACATAAATTTGCCCCTCCACCACCAACAAAAAAAGGCTGCCCTTTCGGACAACCTCTTTATACTTTTTACAAGACAGGATTTACTCGCAAACAACCACGTCAAGGTGAATGGCATAGTAACGGAAACCCGAAACTGCGATATTTATAACTGTCTCTGACGAAGTTCCCTTGTAGGTTTCAAACCTACCAGCAGCCGGCCTTGAATCAGGAATTTTATTGTAACCCTGAATTTTTACAGCTTCTGGAACATTCTGAAGCGTCATGTTATCACCAAGATCTATTGTCAGCACACCGTTGTCATAACTGACGGATGCACCGGTAATTAATTTCTGTCCTGCATAGATAGGCTGGTTGTCACCATTTTGTGTATCGTAGTAATACCACCAGGCACTACCATCACCTTCGGAGCTTCCACCCCAGGCGGTGTTTTCCTCACAATTCGGTTCGTTGTCGGTTTCATCGTCGGTGCAATCGAGGGCTACACCAAAATACATTGCCCAGCTTCCTTTGTTGTTGAAGCGGGTTCCCTTGCCCCAGGCAGTTTCGGTACTACCGGTTGCAGAATTCATCACGACCGCATGGGCTGCTACAACATAACTTCCTCCGCATACAAGGTTTTCACCGTAAGGCACAACAAAGCATCCGTTTGCGCCGAGCTCACTGGCCTGAAAACTATAGGTAAAGTGGCCAATAACCGGATTCCCTCCCTTATTGTATGGAATCCCCTGAAGGGTTTCGGCAATTTCAAAGTGAACTTCAACAAGCTCCCATCCGGGAACAACTTCATAACAAACCTGCAGTCCGTCGAATTCACCGGCAGGGTCCGATTTTACTTCGGTAAACGACACCTTGCCCACGTTGGTGTGCTGACCGGCCATAAGATCAACGTAATTACCGCCCTGAGTCGTAGTAGCTTTAGTAATGGCATTGCCGGCTTCCGGGCCTGCCTGCTCATCTACCGATTTGGAACATGCGGCCATGAAAATTACAGCGGCCGCCAGGGTAAACAACTTCAATACATTCTTTAACATAGTTTTTCGGGTTTTGTGGTTAACGTTACTTTTGTTTCAAAATTTGGCATTACCGGAACTCCGGTACCGTAAAGAAACGAAAAATTGTTTACTAAAAATTCAGAGAAAAATTATTAACAATTCATATTTACCCCCTTTGCAACATACGAAAACCTTACCATTACTATTACATAGCTATAGACTATATTCGTTTTATTAACAAAAACCGCTTTAATTTGTCTTCAATCGTACTTTAAATCGTCTGGACTATTCAGGGTGTTCTTCTTCGCAACCGGATTAAAAAATCCTGCCGGAATTCCGGCAGGATTCATTCCCATTTTAAGGGATTACTGGTTCGACGCGGGTCTAATGTGTTTTTACAATACGCAATGTTTCAACGTTTGCATCGCTTATGACCCTTAGCAGGTAGATTCCCGATTTAAGACCCGACAAATCCAGGGTACCGTGCTTTGCAATGCGCTCTTTGCCAACGAGTTTGCCATCGAGAGACCAAACCTCCAGATCTGCCGTTTCGTGGCCGGTTTCAATGTATGCATGACCTGTGGTCGGATTGGGATATACTCTTGCCGATTCCACTATGCTGCCTTCCTTAAAGCTGTTGCTGCTGAAGTCAACGGTATAGTCCTCGGTTTCTCCCTGACTGTATATCTCGCACGATCCGGCCACGTTGCCGCGCTTCATGGTGACACGCATGCGCGTCTGACCAGAGACACCGGCAGGTACGGTAAACTGACCCGTGACCGTTTTACGCTGGTTGTTCGCCTGCAATACAAGCTCACCGTTGTCTTCAAAACTTCCGTTGCCATTGTAGTCGATCCATACTTTCCAGAATTCTTTCTGAGCTGCGGATGCAAATCCCGGCGTAAGCGTTATCAGACAGGATTGACCGGCTTGCAGGCTGACAATCATATTGGTAAAGTCGGAATACGGCGTGGCACCGGAGTTATTGGTAAAAGCACCAATTGTAACGCCGGCAATCCAGTCCTGCATTGGGTCCAGACTCATGCTGTTGCAATAGGTTACTGCCTGAGGTTCCGATACGGTAATATAGGATGTCTTTACTTCGGTATCGGAAGCACCGTCACGGGAAACCGTAAGCATAACGGTATAAACTCCCGGAAGGGTATAGTAAATTTCCGGTCCTGCATCGGTGCTGTATTCATACGAAGCTTCATCGCCGAAATCCCAATACCATGCCGAAGGATTGCCGGTGGAAAGGTCGGTAAACTGTACCGGCTGTCCAACCAGCACCGCTGTGGAAGAAGCCGTGAAATCGGCATTCAGCTGCTCGGCAGAAACAATTATGTAACCCTGCTTCGTCAGGGTATTGCTTCCGAACCCATTCGTTGCCGTCAGGGTAACATTGTATACCCCGGGTGTTGCATAGAATACCGATGGATTCTGCTGATTGCTAGCCGACGGATTTCCGCCAGGGAAGCTCCAGCTCCATGCGGTGGGCGCGTTGAGCGACAAATCGGTAAACTGCACGGTTCCTCCGGCGATCAGCGACTGCGGGTCAGCTGTAAAAGCAACCACCGGAGGCTGTGTATTGGCAGGCAGTATCGTAATGGTATAATCTTCGGTTTCGCCATAATCGTAACTGCCGCATGAGGGAGGCGCAGCATTGTAACGCATGGCTACACGCATGCGGAAGGTTCCGCTGTAATCTGCAGGAATTGTAAAGGATCCCGATGCCACACCGGTTGATCCGTTGACCGAGAACACTTCCTCGCCCTGAGTGTAGAAATTGCCGTCTCCGTTAAAATCTATCCAAACCTTCCAGAACTCACGTTTCGCCCTGTTTTTAAAGCCGGGAGTGAGCTCTACGTAGTTCGACTGACCTGCAGTAACTGTGAATGTGAAGCCGGTAAAATCAGAATAACCGGCTGCTCCCGTTGTATTGTTTGCATCCCCGATTTTTACGCCTGAAATCCATTCCGAAGTCCAGTTAAGCGCTCCGGTGGCACAATAGGTAATCTGGCCGTCCCATACTTCAATGTAGTTCGTTTTAGTTACCGTGTTGCTGCCTGAAGGGCCGCTGACTGTTAGGGTAACATTGTAGATGCCCGGCGTTGCATACGTAATTTGCGGATTCTGTAAACTGCTTACGGATGGCATTCCGCCGGGGAACGACCACGACCAGGCAGTAACATCACCGCTTGCCGTACCTGAAAATGCCACGCTTTCTCCCATCAGTACAAATACGGGATCGGCCGTGAAATCGGGAACAGGAGGCGGAGCAAGAACCTGAATGAGTCCGGTTTTGGTTTTGGTGGATGAACCGGCACAGTTCGATGCCGTTAATGTTACCGTATAGGTGCCGGGAGTGGAATAAGTCACCGTTTTGGATGATCCCGTGGCCGTTGCCGGATTTCCGCCCTGGAATGTCCATGCCCAGCTGTCGGGTGCACCGCTGCTGGCATCGGTAAAGGTTACCTGTCCGCCAGCAACAATCTGGGTTGCCGTTTGTGTAAAATCGGCTGCCGGCGGCGTACCGTTTACATGGATAATCTGCTGGCGGGTAAGCGTGTTGCTTCCCTGTGCATTGGTTACGGTTAGGCTTACGTTATACGTTCCGCCCGTGTTGTAGGTAACCACAGGATTGCGCTGCGTGCTTGCGGATGGCGTACCACCCGGGAACTGCCAGCTCCAGCTTACAGGCCCTCCCAAAGAAAGGTCAGTATATGCCACCTGCTCTCCTGAGCAAATATCTCCGTCGGACCAGCTGAAATTTGCTACAAGTCCGTTGGAAGCCACTTCCACGGCTTTGGAATATCGTTTGAAATTTTGTTTTGTAATGGTAACATAAACCGTTACCCCGCTTTCAAGTGGAGGAAATGTGATGGTAAGAGGACTTCCGCTGGCCGTTGCCGTTGCCAGAATCTGATCACCGGCGGTAATGGCTATAAATGCGCCGGAATTGGCCGTCACCTGCATGGATGTTTGTCCGGCATCCAGCGTAAGCGGATGGCTAACTGCCAGAGTCTGGGGAACTTCAGTATACAGGTTCATAAAGGCATCTCCGTGATGATGGAAAAGCCTGTAGGTTGTGATTTTTGCGGTGGAAGAAGTGGTCCACGACGACTGATACAGAAAATGCTTTCCTGCAGATGCGGCAAAAGCCGGAAGAGCAAATGCCGAAGGGAAGGTAGTGGACTGTGCAGGCATGAAATCCGGGAACAGATTGTCGAAGACACCCCACAGATAGGCATCGTTGGCAAAGGAATACGATACTTCGCTGGCGGCAAGTACACCCAGAGCTCCCGAGTTCTGTCCGTTGCTGGTATGGCGGTGAAATTTTTCGGCCAGGGTCTCCGTGGCCCGGGGATAGGCTCCCGTCTGGCAGTTGATCGAAAAGATATAGGGGAGCTGGTTATTTACGTTGTTGAGTGAGTTAACGGAATTTGTCGTAAACAAAGGTTCTCCCCAGCTGGAATAACTTCCGTGGTCGCGGTGCAGCACCATAAAGGTTCCGCTGTTGATTGCACTGACGATGTCGGAAGTGGTGCCTCCCGAGAATCCTCCGGTTTCCTGGGGCGTTGCCGGGATGTAACCCAGACCCGAAGGACCGAAATAATTAAGAACGGCGGCGGTATTGTATGCAGTCGACCAGGGATCAACCGCCGGATTGCCGGAGTATACCGCATTGATGCGTACGGGACTTTTTCCCTGTACGTTGGAGAAGTAGCCGGCCACTATTTCCGAGCAAAGCTGAAACCAGCGCTCGGTCTGCCAGCCAAGTGCCGTCACCGGATTATTGTAGAAAGATGAACTCACCGGCGGATTGCGCTCATAATTCAGGAATTTTGAAACCATTACCTGCAGCTGAGTGGCATCGTTGGCTGTGATGCGCGCTATTACCAGGTCGGGTAGGTTATCTCCGTTTACGTCGGCATAGTAGTTATCCGATGCAAAGTTGGGATAACCGCTGGGATGAGCGTACATATGGGAAATAATACCTCCGCTGCCGGTACTGAAATCCCCAAGCAGTAACACGGCAACAGGAGGTATATCCCAGGTGTTGTAGGCATTGTCGATGTATGTTTTAAGGGCTGCTACCGTATTACCTCCTGCTTCGGTGGTAGTTACAATTCCGGTTTTGATTCCCTGGCGGATGCGGAACTGACGGATGGAATCGGCCCATGCCAGGAATTCGGGCATATCGGGAGTGATGATCAGGTATTCATATCCGGTTTGTGTTGTGCGCGTGGAAGCGGCCTGCTGATTAAAATCAACGGCGGGGATGATGGATGAATTCAGCACTTCGCTGTACATCAGGGGATCCCACCAGCGGCTGCGGAGGCGCTCCTCCCCAATCACTCCTTGCCCTCCGGCATGCGTAACTTCAATTTCAATCTGCTGATTCACCTCCAGCTGACCCGTAACCGGATTGTAGCGGAAGGGAAAAATCTCCACAACCACAACATCCAGTCCTCGTATCGAAGTAACTTCCGACACCATGACCGGACTGGCCGGATAGAAGGCATCCCGAGCGTATATTTCCGGATCGGGCATGTAGTGCAGAGGGCCGTCGTCCTTACCCGTCGGGATAGCCGGCGCGGGAGCTATGTTCAAGCCTTCCAGCACGGAAGTGTTCGAGGAAAGTATCCGTGCACTTACGCTTGCCCCTTTCGGGATGGCAATGTAGCGTCCTTCCGACGGCAGATCGGGAGCGCCTTCCGTACCGGGCATCAGTACACCGGGTAAAGCAATGGCTTTCATAACCTCTCCATTCACCAAAACATCGTTAATGGAATAATTTTCTATAGAATAATTGATTACCGTACGGTCATACCCGGCCGTAACCAACCGGTATCCGGTTTGTGCCTCAGAATTTCCTGTGGCATTAACGGAAGCATTAAGCTGAAAGGAAACACCGGTCAGAAGAGCAATCGACAGCAGGATGAGAAGATTTCGTTTCATTCGTTTACCTTTATAGATGAATAAGAAAAACTGTGCAGGCAGGTAAACGGCCGGACCGGAAGGGTCTGATTCTTCGTGCGCTGGTGGCAAAGCCTGCAATAACCTTTTGTTTTGCAGGCGACCACCCCCGGAGAAAGCCATCCTTTTTCCCCCTGCAAGGAGTTAATCTTTAAAAAATAAAAAGGTAATCTGCTGCGTAAAAAATAATTGACTGTTTAAAAACATGTTACAATTCTGAAAATTACTCCCGGGCTTATGCCGACGGCAAATCCGGAACTAAATATTTTTTTCCGGAAAAGGCATTTTAATAATTAACCACCATTTTATTGATCAGTATATTTATTTTACATTTAGAGGTATTTTTGTTAATTATTCTTACATAAAAGCTCTTTTTAGCCTCCAATACTTTCCGTTTGCCAAAAGACCGGCATGGTGAGTTTTATTGATTTGCAGAAAAGACCTTCATGAAATGGAGCAACACCCCTGCATCTCAATCCGGAAAACCCGCAGCTAAAGAAAATAATTGCAAGCCCGGCACCGGTCGTCCGATCCGGGAGTCCCGATAAGCGGAATCATCGGATTTCTTCGGTATTTCTCTATGATTGCTCTATGCTTTCCTTTGACTTTCTTTTGAAAAAGTAAAAGAAAATACGGACCTGGTACGGAGGAATCATAGAGAAACATAAGAGAAAGCCTGGAAAAATAATGGAGAATCACCGGAAGATGACCCTTCCGGGAACCGGACAAAAAAAAGGAAAGGAAGTTCCTGAGTCCGGATTAATGCTTTGCGGAATTTCCCCACCGGACGAGCGGAACCCGGAAGAAGGACCGATACGGATTTAGCATACTTTAATTACGATCCTGCCGTTGCGATGGAGCAGACTACACATTTCCGATACAACCCGACCGTACGACCCTTTCCCGGCTGCAAAAATTACCCTTAGCTTTAATCTCAATTCGTTTTTGTGTCGACAACACGACGGCACAACATCTGAGAATAACAAAGAGATTCGGGCCCGCACACCGTGTAAGCAGGTCTGAACTCTTTTACTATCGAAGCATCAGGCTTCTAATCGATGCACATACTGGCATCCATAAAGTAGGTAGCGGGATTACCACCCGGAACGAATTCATCGGTACCCGCCCAGATACAGAAACTACTGCCGGAAACCGGGACGATCTCCAGATGCGCGGCAGAAAAAAACTGTTCGTTGCATTCCAGATACTCCGGATACGGCATGGTGAAGGTATGCGTTTCGCAGGGGCTGAGACCGGATTTGTACGGGAAGCGACCGGGGATGGGTTCGCCCTTCTTTGTCTGGGGAATGGCAGCAAGGGACTCCTGCAGATCAAAATGGTACGCAGTAATCAGATAGCCCGGAACTACTGCAAAGGTAACGTCAAGTATACCGGTGACCGGACTTCCGTAAAGGAAGACAGTGCCGATTTCATCGCCCTGAGCGTTATGCAGTCCGCAGATGCAGTAGATCAGCTCGTCGAGATAAACCATATCCTTCAGCTGAGGGCCCGTAGAGGAAATTTCGGCAGACCCTTGCCCGGATTTTGGAATGTCCTGCGATTCCTTCGAACAGGACGCAAGAAGAATACTCAGCAACAGGAGGCCGGCAAGCAGCGTAATTCGTTTCATAATCGTAGGGATAAGGTTAATAACTGGTTAATATGATTATACACTGGCATTCAAACGAAAACTAAGTCCTGCATATCCGGCAATGCATTTATTAATCGAAGAGATTACCTGGAACACAAACCGGACAATCCCCAACATTCCGGAAACATCTGTAAGCCTTCTGCCCGGCGAACTGCATTCCGGTTCAACCGGATAGCAGGGCCTGCAGATGCAGCGGCTATCCTGAAGTGTCACACGGGAGTGTAAAACAGAAAAGGAAGCAGAGCGGACAGCCGGTCGTTCAGGCACCTCCTGAAAACTACTGAAAGATAAGCGATTCCATCGCAAAATCGCAAGCCGGTATCAAAATTTTATTAACACGCCAATGTTGAATACCTTAATTCATGGCAATCATCGGATAATTTCAAATATTAAACCATTGTTAATACAAACGGCTTTAGAAGCAAATATTTACCGGAAACCGAAAAAGGCCGCCCGGAGGGGCAGCCTTTTCAGTTTATTAAATCAGTAAGCGTCTATTCCACTGGCGGAGGCAGGCATTCAACCCTTTGCTCAACGTCAACATGCACGCCATAGAATCTTTTAAAACTAACTGCAATTGAATAAGAGCTTCCCGAAGCCGTCCTTTTATACTCAAAATTTCCTATTTGTGGATTGCCAGTTGGCATGGTATCGTATCCCTGGATTTTTATATTATCACTAACAGGCTTAAAACGCCAATTCTCATTCAAGGTTATTGTAAGAATGTTTGTGTAAAGGTCAAATACTACGGTTCCACATTCCATACTTTGACCCGCTACCAAATCTACAGATTGAACAGGCCCACTGGTAAAATCAAAGTTAGTATACATTGCCCAGGACCCTCCCTGATCAGGATTATATGGCAATCCATCGGCCCAGGCCGTTTGACCTTCCCAACACTCCAAATCATCTGTACAGGTAATCGCATCCTCGATCTTTGTGGCCCAATTCCCACCGGGTACGAACTCCTCGGTACCACCCCAGGCGGTTTGGGCTGCAAAAACATCATCCGTCCACATCCCTACCACAACATGAGCTGCAGCAAAAAATGGGGCATTACACTCATCCAGGTTTTCCGGCGCGGGAACATCAAAACAGAATGTCGTTTCATAATCGATTCCTCCCTTATAGGGGAATTGCCCCGGTATAGGCTCCCCTCCCTTGGTTCTGGGGATTGCAGTTACGTTCGTTCCAATGGCAAAATGATACTGCGTCATTACCCATCCCGCCTCTGTAATTACATAGCACACATTCAGCTCACCGGTAATTTCATTTAATTTTATCTGAACGTATCCCACATAAGTATTCTGTCCGGCATAAAGAGGATACTGGCCTGCCAGTAATTCCGGCGTTGTCTTAAAATTCAAATCTTTCTGCATTGGGGTTGCATCCTGCTGCTCCTTCGAACAGGATGCAAAAAGCATTGCGGCCACCAAAAGGCCGGCGAGAATTTTCAGTTTTTTCATGGCATTAAAAATTTGGGTTAAAACTTGGTTAATTTGTTAATAGTTCCGGCCTTTTTTTGTGCTAATGCTTTGCCTGATTCACCTCCTTTCTTTTTGAACCATGAGCACCGTTAAACATACACTTGAATTAAACTTACGATATTCCCCTCCCCGGCCAGTCCCGGATAAAACCGATGAACGCCCCCCGAACGTTTATCTTTCACCAATTGAAACCATAGCGACTCCTATCCGGATTATACCCGCCAACTTACTAATCATAAAGAATATGCAATAAATGTTCATCAGGAATCCGGAATTAGCAATTTTTTATCATCATAATTCAAATAATCTTCTGAATTTCATTCATTCAATCTCAGGTTTTATTTCTATTTTGTGTGTTTGTCTGTTATTTTTTTTATTTCATATGTTTATTTACACTATTTTATTAAACGGCATTAATACATAATTTTACAGTAAATCAAGGCTAGCCGATGGCTTCGTTACAATCCGGATTCATTTTAAAAAGTTAATCTGTAACTTAAGGTATGGTATCTGCGTCAAAGTAAAATATATGATGGTAAAACAAGCAATTATTCACTCCCGTTTGTACCAAACACGGAAATATGTTTCGCGATCTTCTCCGGCACAGCATTCGCGCCCTTAAACGCCATAAATCGTACGTTATCATCAACGTTCTTGGTCTTGCTACCGGGATGGCCTGCAGCCTGGTAATCCTGCTTTTCGTTCTGCACGAAATCAGTTTCGACAATTTCCATGAAAAAGGTGATCGGATTTACCGTGTAATCCTGAGCGGACGCATCAGCGGGCAGGATCTGAAAGTCACCTCCACTGCAGCACCTATTGGCCCGACCATGGCAGCCGTGTTTCCGGAAGTGGAATCGTTTGTCCGCATCAACAACTGGAACGAAACCATCATCCGCGATGGCGATAATTACTTCACCGAAGAACACTTTATTGAAGCCGATTCCAGCTTTTTCGATTTCTTCAGCATCCCCCTTATCCGCGGAAACGTGAAAACAGTCCTGAACGAGCGTTATACCCTGGTTCTTTCCGCGACAGCAGCGGCCCGAATTTTCGGCGATTCGGATCCCATCAACCGCATGATCCTTGTCGGAACCGACACCACACGATACCGTATAACCGGAATCTTCGAAGATATACCGGAAAACTCGCACATCCAGGCCAACATGATCGGTTCGTTTATGACCAACCGGCGGGCAAACGATAACCACTGGCTCTCAAACAGCTTCAGCACCTACGTTCTGCTGCACCCTGAAGCAGACCCTGAGACCGTGAATGCCCGCTTCGACCAGATGCTCGTAACCTACGTTGGTCCGGAACTCAAACGCTACCTTGGTGTTACCACCGAAGAATTCATGCAGCAGGGCAACCGATACAGCCTGTTTGTTCAGCCGCTTGCCAAAATCCATCTCGACCCTTCCATTGAACAGGAGATGAAACCGGCCAGCGACCCAAAGTATTTGTGGATTTTTGGAAGCATCGCCCTGCTCATCATCCTAATTGCTGCCATTAACTTCATGAATTTGTCAACGGCACAGGCCGGCCGGCGAGCACGGGAGATCGGCATAAAAAAAGTAGCCGGTTCTTCCAGGGGTATGCTGATCGCTCAGTTTCTTACCGAAACCATTATCCTTTCGCTCATCGCCCTGCTCATCGCCCTGCTGATTACTTCCCTGGCTCTTCCATCCATCAACAACCTGCTCGGCACTTCCCTGACGCTGAACCTGCTGCAGCACTGGTGGTATACGCCTTCCCTTCTTCTTCTGGCTCTTTTAACCGGACTTCTGGCTGGCAGTTACCCTGCATTTTACATGTCGGCCTTTAACCCCTACCTGGTGCTGAAAGGCCGCATACGGGCGGGTCGCAACAACCTCAGGCTGCGAAGCGTTCTGGTAGTTCTGCAGTTTTCCATCTCGCTCATACTTATAGCCGGCACTCTGATTATGTTCAGGCAGATACATTTCATGATCCACAAAGACCTGGGCTTCGACAAGAACAACGTTATGGTCATCCGCAGAGCACAGGTATTGGGAACCAAGGGACAGGCGTTCAAGACCGCCCTGCTGAAGATCCCCGGCGTGGTGGCCGTTTCAGCATCTACTGCGGTTCCCGGACACGGCAACAACAACAACGGCTACCTTATTTCGGGGCGGCCCGACGAATCGTTTCTGATGCAAACCAACTGGGTGGATCCGGATTACCTTAGCGTTTACGGCCATGCCATTGACCAGGGACGGTTTTTTGATGAAGCCGTTACAACCGACCGCCGTGCCTGTCTGCTGAACGAATGCGCCGTAAGAAAGTTCAACCTCAGCAATCCCATGGAAACAAAGATTGTCACCGACCGCAACGAAGAGGGGGAACCGGTGCTTACGCCTGTAATCGGGGTGGTCAGGGATTTTCATTTTGAGTCGCTGCGCGCGGAAATTGCCCCGCACATCATGATGTTCCGGACAAGCGATTTCCAGTGGGGGTATTACAGTATACGTTATGCTCCGGCTGCCGCAGCCTCTACCATTGAGGAGATAGAAAAAATCTGGCTTGCATTCTCATCGGGCAGTCCCATGCAGTCGTTCTTCATGGACAAGAACGTTGAGCAGATGTACCGGGCCGAGCGACAGAACGCTACCCTTGCCATCGCGTTTACCATTATGGCAATTCTTATCGCCTCTCTGGGGCTTTACGGACTTTCATCCTATACGGTACAGCAACGGACACGGGAAATAGGGATACGCAAGACCTTTGGTGCCTCAGCTATACAGATATGGTATCTGATAACGTGCGAAATCCTGGCACTGCTGGGTGTAGCTCTGCTGATCGCCGTTCCGCTAACGTTCCTGGTAGCCGATAACTGGCTCAACAACTACTACTATCGTATTCCACTTTCACCGGAAGTTTTTATTACCGGATTTCTGATAACCCTGCTTGTGGCGCTTATCACCGTCAGCTACAGAGCCTTGTCGGCAGCACTTATCAATCCTTCGATCTCTCTTCGGTACGAATAAGCAGAACACAAAGTTACGGACCGGCATGAAAATCACCGGCTGAAATACCCGTCTCTGAATTCAGCCTTTGTCGTGCATCCGACAAATTATCTTAGGTTTGTATTTTTCAATCCGTTGAAAATGATCCGACAATTTGCAGCCAATATCCTCCGGACTGTCAGCACAAGAGGTGCGGCAATCCTGGTATTTGTCCCCCTGATGTTTTCCTTTTGCGCTGAAAAGAAAGAAAATCCCGATCCTAAGCCTGCGAAGGAAGTCATCCGGGCCGCCGATCTCTCGTTCCTTCCGGAGATGGAAGACGACGGCATCGTGTTCTACAATCGTTCGGGCGTAGCCGAAGATATGCTGCTTACCCTGAAGAATGCAGGGATGAATACGGTGCGTATCCGCTTGTGGCACACGCCTGCGTCATCCCGCTCGGGATTTGCCGAAGTGCAGGCACTGGCAGAAAGGGCACACGGACTGGGCCTGAGCGTTTGGATCACCGTACACTATTCCGACACCTGGGCCGATCCCGGACAACAGCAGACGCCCTCGGCCTGGCAGGAACTCGGCGTTCAGACGCTGGCCGACAGCGTTTACAATTATACCGCGCGCATCGTGGAAGCGATAAAACCGGAATACATACAGATCGGAAACGAGATAAATGCCGGAATGCTCTGGCCAACAGGAAGAGTATCGTCCATGACCAATCTTAAGGCTCTGCTGACGGCGGGATCGAAAGCCGTACGGGACAAAAGTCCCGGCACCAGGATAATGCTGCATCTGGCAGGAACCGGCAACGTCAGCTGGCTTTTCGGGCAGTTGCAGAGTGTGGATTACGACATTTCCGCAGTTTCCTATTATCCCTTCTGGCACGGCAAGGATCTTTCCGTCCTGGAGAACAGTCTTCAATCATTGGCAGGAGACTATCTCAAGCCGGTTGTAATTGCCGAAACGGCATATCCGTTTTCCCTTCAGTGGAACGACTGGACCAACAACGTTATCGGACTTCAGGATCAGCTGACTCCGGAATACCCTGCCACTCCGGAAGGGCAGCGCAGTTTTATGATGGAGATACGGCGCATTTCGACTGCAACGGACAGGCTGACAGGATTTGCATACTGGGGCGCCGATTGGGTAGCTTCCAAGGGTCCGCAGGCTGCCAACGGATCATCATGGGAAAATATGGCCGTTTACGATTTTTCGTTCAGGGCGCTGCCGGTTTTAGATTGCTTTGCGGAAGAGCCGGTGTCGGGTCCCGAAGACCTGAAATAAAAAAAGCGGCCTAAGGACCGCTTCTCATTGAAAGAGTATGGTTTTATCTAATGTCCCGGGGCTTCTTTTGCAGCCGCTTTAGGAACACCGGCTCCAAGGAATTTACCCAGTTTTTCCAGAAGCATATTCTTATCGATTGGTTTGGGGATGTAATCAATGCACCCGGAGGAAAAGCAGAGTTCGACTTCGTTGTCGTGTACGTAGGCGGTCTGAGCAATAACAGGCAGTTCGGGGCGTATGCTGTGGATGCCGACGGTAGCTTCAAAGCCGCTGATACCGGGCATGTTGATATCCATCAGAACAATATCGATTTCCCTGTGCTCACGCACAAGGTTTATAGCCTCCTGACCTGTTGAGGCCCAGAGGATTGTTGCTGAAGTGTTGCGAAGGATGGTTTTCAGGTAAAGAAAACTGCAATCGGTATCTTCGGCAATCAAAATTGTTTTCCCGGCCCAGTTATAAACTTTGCCTGCTGATGAACCGGAAAAATCGGTAAACAGTAGCTCTCTCATAGTGCCCAGTTTTTATGCAGTTCTCCGAGGACCGCTAAATTAAAGCATTTCACAATTAAAATCTAATGTTTATGGCACTTTTCCCGAAAAGTAACTGGCAGGTATAAAAATTTGTTAAAAAAAATTTTCTCCCCCTCCGGTAACTTTGCCATTGCTAACATCCGATTCTGAAAATTGTTTAAATTTGCAGCCGCGCATCAGGATATTGCAAATTCCAAACCAATTACAACCTGAAATGCACATGGTCCGGTAGCTCAGTTGGATAGAGCAGCAGCCTTCTAAGCTGCGGGTCGTGGGTTCGAATCCCGCCCGGATCGCAAAATGGAAACACAAATATCCGCAATTAGCTCAATAGCAGATATTTGTGTTTTTTGTTTTTAACACTTCCCTTCATCCTTCAGGCAATTTTGCTATAAGCAGACAAAGCGTCTTCCGGATTAAAAAGTGACAAAATGCATTTATCCGCCGTCGGTGAGCTGCTGCAATCAAGGGGACAGAACGTGAATTTTTCCACAATTATCCACAAAACGGAGCCTGATCATGGCACCGGATTAACGTTAAGAGAATAAATCTGTAAAATTTCTCCGGCATTTTGCTTACGCTGATTACTAAAATACGTAGGTTTGAAGCACAAAAACAGACTTCCCGAAAGGCATATGAATATTCTGCAGAACGTATTATACCGGATTCTCTATGCGATTGTCCGTCTGCTGGCTTTTCTGCCGGTGCGTCTGCTTCGCCTGAAGGCACATGCCTCTGCATTTGTTGCCGGACGCATCCTGCGTTACCGTTATTCGGTTGTTATACAGAACATGAGCCGGGCATTTCCTGAAAAGAATTACAAGGAAATAAAAGGCCTTGCCAGGGAGTTTTACCGGCATTTTTTCGAGATATTTTTTGAGGTGATAAAGACGGCAGGTATGAGTCCCGGTCAGGCGGCAAAACGCATAGTGCCATCAAATCCGGAGCTTCTAACCGAGCTGCACTCTAAAGGCTATAATACCATCGTTCTGGGCGGGCACCTGGGTAACTGGGAATTGCTTTCGGACATGCCTTTGCATTTCCATTTCAGCATCTATACGCTATACAAACCTTTAAGCAGCCCTATAGCCGAAAAACTGATGCTGCGGATCCGGAGTCACTTTGGTCTGAAGCTTCTGCCCATGCAGAAAGCCGGCCGTTTTATTCTTGGCAAAAAGGACTTCCCCGCCGTTTACCTTTTTGTGGGCGATCAGTCGCCCACTCACAAAGACCCGGAATATTGTTTCCATTTCCTCCAACAGCCGAGTTTCTTTTTCAACGGAGCTGCCAGACTGGCCCTGGCTACGGGGTCGGCTGTACTTTATTATTCCATGCGCAGGGAGAAACCCGGATATTATTCCGTTACCTATAAACCGATCGCCCTTCCGGAGGACAAGCTTTCGGAACGGGAAATACTGGAGCGGTACGTAAAATACCTTGAAGAAGATATCCGGAAGGATCCTGCGCACTGGCTATGGTCGCACCGCCGCTGGAAGAACCGGCCGGAGCAAGGAAAGGCGTCATCCTGAACTGTTCAGCAATTCACCCGTCAGTTCTGTCCACATTATCCTGCTGCGCTCCTCATAGCCGAGGCTTTTAAAAAGGCAGAGCGAAGGATAATTGGATGGCTCCACGTGGGCAAACACGGGGCAAGTGCTGAGTGCCACCTTTTGTGTCATCGCCTTCACCAGCCTTCGGGCAAAACCTCTGCCACGGTATTCATCCAGCACATGCAGCATACCCACCGAGCCATCGTCGTGCGACATAATCCAGGCCACCGGTGTTCCGTTGACACGGATGCAGAATCCACCGCCGAAAGCGAGACGGGTGGTTAGATACGGCAGGTTAAGGAACTGCTGATATTTCGAAAACTGAAACACCAGCGGAAGATGCTCCGGAAAAAGAGGTTCAATTTCGGGATCGCTGAAATCCGAAAAAGTTCGGGAAGCAAAGAGGCGGTTGCAATACATAAACCACTTCACCCGGTATCGCCGCAGAATCCATTCCGAAAGCGGCTGACCGGCTATTACTGCCAGCAAGGGTCCGGGGTGCGTACGCATAAAACGCTGAAAGAATTCAGGTTCCGAATCGCTGCTGAAATGGCACCAGGCATCATCCGAGATGTAGCGCAGCATTACCCCCTGCCCATCGTAAACGACTTCGGGCAGCGGATATTCCCGGTGCATGCATATCATTGAAACGT
>JALHHH010000061.1:2509-9584 GCA_022837485.1 Bacteroidales bacterium | reverse complement strand
CGATCCAGATCAGCCTGAAGCCGCTTCAGGCAAGCACCACCGAGCATAGAACGGTATTGGTTTTATTAAAAAAAGCCATCCAATTTACAAAAAAACAAGCCGCTATCCCCTACCCCAGCCATTCCTTAAAACGCGTTACTTTATCACGGCTTACAAATACCTCACGGTCGGACAGGGGGTTGAGTTCCAGCTTTAACCTGCTTTTAGGATAGATATGAACGTTGCGGATCGATGAAAGCTTGACCAGAAACTGCCGGTTCACGCGAAAGAAAATACCCGGGTTCAGCTGATTTACCAGCTCTTCCAGACTGTAATCGACGGGATACTGATGATTGTCGCAGGTTACCATAAACGTAATTCCTTCTTCGGAATAAAACCAGGATATTTCGCTGAGCGGGAAGCTTTTTATTTTTTGTCCGATCGTTACCGAGAACCGCTCCCTGTATGCCGTTTCGCTGTTGCCGGAAAGCATGCGAAACAGACTGCCAAGGTCGGCCGGAGGTGCTTGCCGGCTGAACTGTCTGAATTTATCCAGGCTTCTGGCAAGATCTTCCTGAACAATGGGTTTCAGCAGATAATCGATGCTCTTCAAACGGAAGGCCCGGATGGCGTACTCATCGTAAGCCGTGGTAAAAATCACCGGGGCATCCACCCTCACCTTCTCAAAAATAGCGAAACTCAGGTCGTCTTCCAGGTGAATATCCAGAAAGATCAGATCGGGCGAAGGGTGGTTGCGGAACCATTCTACCGAATCCTCCACCGATTCAAGGCGGGCGATCACCTCAATGCTGCCGTCGCAATCCTGTATCATTGTTTCGAGCCGTCGTGCTGCCAGCTCCTCGTCTTCAACGATCACTACTCTCATCGTTTTGCGCTTTTATTATACACAGTAAAAATTTATTCCTGCAAAAGGGGTATTTTAACCACAAACCGGTTATTAATACGTTGCGCCGACATTTTCCGGCTGGTAAAGAAGGCATAACGGCTTTCAATGTTATTCAGTCCGACGCCGGTAGACTGCACATGGGCTTCGCGGATCTGAAGATTATTCGAAATCACCAGGTAATCGTCTTCCATAACAATGGTTACCATCAGAGGTTGCTTACGGCTGAATGCATTATGTTTTATAGCATTTTCGATGAGCAGCTGCAGTGCAAGCGGAACTATTTTCAGCTGCATGCTTTCGTCCGGGATATTAACTTCCACCTTCATTTTGCCCGCAAAGCGGATATCGAGAAGGAAAGTATAGGCTTTAAGGAAGTCGAGTTCGGTTCGAAGGCTTACCAGATCGCGATCTTTATTTTCCAGAATGTACCTGTAAACCGTTGAAAGTCCAAGGGTGAACTTCTCGGCCAGATCGGGCTCCACTTTGATAAGTGACGTAAGCACATTCAGGCTGTTAAAAAGAAAGTGCGGATTTACCTGACTCCGGAGGGTTTCAAACTGCGACTGAAGATTCTCTTTCTGCAGGCGGAGCAGTTCGTTTTTACGCGTCTCCAGTTCAAGGGAGTAAGATTGCACTTTAATTTTCGATTCCGAATAATTTTTTTCGAGGTTTGTCACGTATTTCTCCAGTTCGGCTTCCAGTTTTTTCTGTTCGGTGACATCCTGCACCAGGGAAGCCAGTCCGGTCACCTTACCGTTTTCATCCTTCAGGGGGGTGTTGTACCAGTTGCAGTATATGGTTTGCCCGCTTTTTGTGATGTTTTCGTTGGAACTGCGGTGGCCGCCTGTTTGCCCGAGTATTTGCGTCAGCAGTTGTCCGATGGATGCCTGCATGGAATCCGGAACGATGATATCGAAGGCATGACTTCCCAGCACTTCTTCCTTTGCATATCCGAATATCTTCTCTGCTGCGGGGTTCCAGTCGGTTACCTCCAGATTTTCGTTCCATTCGATATATGCCAGTGGCGTTTCCCTGAAGTGCAGGGTAAGCCTTTCGTTTACTTTCCGAAGCTGCTCTTCTGCCTGTTTTCGTTCGGAGATATCGCGGATGTAGGTTTGCGTAGCGATCCGTCCGTTATAGGTAATGATGCTGTTGTTGAACTCAACCGGAGCTGCAGAGCCGTCCCTCCGCACCAGCAGCGATTCGTATATTGCGGGGGGATGGCTTCCCTGCTGTCTTTGACGGTAGAGATCCAGCACCCGCTGCCGTTCTTCTTCTGCGATAAACATGCTGAACGGTTTGTTTACCACATCCGAAACATCGTAGCCCAGAATCCGCGCCATCATCTGATTAATGAACTTTACTTCCCCATCCTGGAGGATAACGATGCCATCGTTTGCCTGTTCAACCAGGGAGCGGTACTTCTCTTCGCTTTCGCGGATTTTGCGGGCAGCTTCCATCTGGCTGGTGGTATCACGCATGATAACATAGGCAGCCGGACGGCCTTCGTACTCTATGGTACTACTGTTCAGCTCCAGGTATATTTTTCGTCCGTCTTTTCGGATACCGGTGGTAGAATGTATGGATGGAATATCGGCGCCTTCCAGCCGGCGTTTAATGGTTTGAACAATAGCTTCCCGGGCTTCGGGTGCAATAAGGTCCACAACCGGTTTCCCGGTAAGCTCTCCGGCCGGGAATCCAGTTATTTCGCAAAAAGCGGGATTTACGAACTTCAGCCGTTCGTCCTGGATGATAAAGATGCCATCTTTAGCCTGACTCACGAGATTCCGGAATTTCTCCTCCGATTCGCGCAGGGCAATTTCCGCCTTTCGCCTTGCGGTGATGTTACGTGAAACGCCAAGCATTTCAACAAGCTCGCCTTTTTCGTTGGTAATCAGTGTGGCTGCCACTTCAATCCAGACCGTCGAACCGTCGCGACAGGTCTGTTCCAGCTCGCCCACCGTGAACGACAAATCATCCACCCCGTTGTTAAAGTCTTTCAGCACTCCGGCAATCATCCGCTTTACTTTTTTTGCACTATCGGGCGTGAACGAATCTTCCAGATTCATCCGCATCACCTCTTCGGCCGTAAATCCTCTGAGTTTCTCCACAGAGGGACTGATCCAGGTAAAACGCTGACGGTACAGGTCGAGTGTCCAGATTACATCCTGCATGTTCTGGGTCAGGATCCGGTAACGATCATCGCTCAGCCTCAGCGCTGAAGAACACGTATAATTAGCGGCGGAGGCCTTGTTGTTTACAAACGCAATTATAATTCCGGTAGCAAGGGAGCCTGCCAGGAAAATGCCGCTGCCGTACAAGCGTGAAAAGCCCGGGTGTTCCGGTTCAAAAAACCAGAGACTAAGTGCATACTGCAACAGAAAAATAAACGCATGCAGAATGAGATCGGAATACCGGAAAGGAATAAAGGCAAGCCACACAACGATAACAAGTGCGATGCCGCCCCACAGGTAAGAGCTAAACCCTCCGGTAAGAATGGCAATGACCGAAGAGCTGATGGCCCAGATATAGAAGGTGGAATAGGTCAGCCACCTGACTTTGTGCAGGTATGGGGTGGTTAGCGCCAGGGTAAGGTTAAGCAGAAGGATGGCAACGGTAATCAGGCGGATCGTCAGCAAGGGTTCAGCGACCGGCGTATCGTAGGAATAATCTAGGGTAAGTCCGAGAACCAGTACAAAGATGGCGGCAATGGTAGAAGCTGCAAGGATTTTCCGGATTTTCAGTTCCCGGTAGCGGAGAAAATCCCGGTCCTGGTTTATCACTTCCAGGTCGCGAATAATTTTAAGTATCGGATTCAGGATCATGGGCAGCCCGGGTTAACTTTCAGATGCCTCAAATATATAAAAGCTTTCAATACCGGCGAAGTAATCTGCAAACCGGAACGACTGCAGTCATGCATACTGCAAGGGTGGTCCGGCCATAAACCTTACCGTTGCACTGCCGGAGTCATCAGAGGCTTGTGTTCGTGCCCCGGCCGTAATTCCGGCTTGGTAAAGATGAGGCAGAAGAGGTTTCCTCCGTCGAGTATGGAAATTTCGATGTTTTTCATTCCGTGCGGTATCAGCCGCGACGGCAGAGCCATAGTACCACCCGGTAAGGAGATGTCGCCCGGATTAAAGGGATTGAATCGTTCGCCGCAGGCAGGGGTATCCTCTTTATCGTCGACGATCAGCAGCCTGGCTCCGGGTCTGGCAACGCGGATCATCTCCTGAAGCGCACGCTGTCCGTCGTTGAACAATACGATGCCTCCCACGTGAAAAACCACATCAAACGAATCCGCCGGAAACGGCAGGTGTTCTGCTTCACCCTGAAACAGAAAAGCGGAGCGTTTCCATTTACGCAAGTGCTTAGCGGCCATGGTAAGCATTCCAAACGAAATATCTATGCCCGAATAAATGGCGCCTTCCGGAAGGTATTTCAGATTATCGGCCGTACCTACGGCAACTTCCAGCACGCGATTACCCGGGGCTATGTGCAGCTTTTGCAGATAGCGCATTCTGCTTTTCCGGTCGGAGTAGCCTCCGAATCGGCTGGCCAGGAGCGATGAAAACCGGTAAAATCTGCTGATGCGGTCGTAGAATCGGGAATACTTCAGGTTGTTTCCGCTCATCAGCTCTTCGGGGAGAAAAACGGGTATTCCGCCGTTGATATAGTATTTATCTCCGCTGAGCGGATTCTCCCAATAGCCCTTTCCCAAACGCAAAGAATAGTGATTGAAGGGATCTGACAGTGCCGGATGGAGGTCGGTCGACATATTTTTTTTCAGGCTCAGCAGGTACTTGCAGTTACGATAAAACCATTTGATCCTACGGGTTCGCTTTCGATGCAGCAAAAACCGGCCTGACGCAGCAGGCGGACAACCGTGCGTTCGGAGTAGATCCTGCGGCCTTCGGTCCTTTTATAGGATTGTAAAAGATTTCCGGTATTCGGGGTTCTGTATCTGAACCAATGGTCGGCAAGCACCAGCCGGCCATTTGACCCCAGCAGCCGGTGAATGTCTCTCAGGGCATTCAGGGGGTTTTTGATGCGGTGAAACGCATCGACGCATATTACCGTATCGAATGAGGCATTTTCCCATGGCAGAGGGGTAGTTCTGAAATCACCGTCAACGCTTAATCTTATGCCCAGAAGGCGGAAGAAACGCGGCAGGCGGTCGTCGACGCATCCTTCGTACAGGTTCACATTGGCAAAAATGGAATCGTCGCTTGCTGCACCGGCAATTTCAAGAAGAATACCCTTGCGGCTGCTGTGCAAACGTGCCATGGTTTGCCGGTATATGGAACGAAGACCTGTATCGGGCACGTTCGTCTCAAACGAATAAGTCTCGTGATACCGTATTTCGGGTCTGGGAATTGTAAGTACTTGCATTTGCAGCGGTAATGTTGATTAATAAAATGAAACGGTCCGGATGAACCGGATTTCGTTTCCGTTAAAAAATTCCGAGTTTCAGTGATGCGGTAAGGCTGAGTCCGTTAACGGGATATTCGGGACCGCGGTCGAACCGGACAGGGGTGGCAAACCGGTAACCGGCACCAACACCCAGGCGGATAACAGAAATCAGATTAATTTCCATTTCCACACCCGGTTCAACGATCAGAAACGGCGCCGAATCAATAACCACGCGATCGGAGTAGTCGTCCCATCCAAACCAATCGTAAGCATCGGATTCCCGGGTAAGTGCAACAAATCCGGCTCCCATGACAATGGGAAACGTAAGATGAACCGGAAAATGCGATGCCAGTACAGGTTCAATCATCAATCCGCCGTAGCCTCCTTCCAGGTAGTAACCTCCCGGGCGGGCGTAAGACCTGTCGTAATTCAGGCCCCACGGAAAATCGCTGAATCCGGTACCTGCAACGCCAAGGGAAAGAGAATGCGCAAACCGGACAGCAGCCCGCCCCTGAATCAGCAAAGCATTATGGCCGTTAAGGTTTCCGCCTCCCATACCAAACGAGATATAACCTCCAAGTGCCGAATTATTATTGCCGAACAAATTAATTTCCTGATCCGGGACTGAAGACTGCTGTGCAAAAGCCCGCATACCCGGTACGATCAGTAAGCCTGACATAAAAAGTAAAAAGGTAAAGCGTCTCATGATATTCTTAATTGATTGCAACGATTTACAAAAATAAAACTGAGTATCCCGCATTAAAACTAAAACTGACTGAAAGGCATCATTTAAAGCACGAATAGTGCGCATCGGATCATGAACGGTAAAACATCCCCTTACCAGCGCAGCAACATTATGAAAAACGGCCTCTCTGCATTTATTGAGCATGCGGCAAAACAGCATCCGGAACGGTTTCAGCCTGCAGGCATACACTAGTTAACAGGCCTGGCAGGAAATTCTTTGAAACTATCCAAGTATTATATTGATTTACAATATCATATATAATTTTTGTTATCTGGAAAATAATGGAAAAAACCATTTCCCGCATCAACCGCAAATCGCAAGGCAGACTATCGTCCCAGCGTGTGCCTGAATCAAACAAAATTCACATAATCTTTCACCAATCAAAACATCCTCATTAACCATAACTTCAGGTTCCCATCCGATTCCAATAGTTACATAGCAAGTTTTAAAGTGTTTAATCAGCGCAAAGTAACAATGTGTTAAACTGCGTTACCATTTCATTTTTCCTAAGGGGAAAAGAAAACCCAGGCTGAAGCACTTAATCAGATCCATATTCCGTAGTTTTGCTAAAAAAGCCGTGAAGACCTTTTCAAACATAGGTTCTTTGCTCAGGCAACCGGGGTTTGTATTCAGGTCGCTGAAATACCGGAATTACCGGTATTACTTTCTTGGGCAGCTGATCTCGCTGCCGGGAAACTGGATTCAGAACATTGCGCTGAGCTGGCTTGTTTACCGGCTAACGGGATCGGCATTTATGCTGGGAATCTTGGGTTTTACCAGTCAGATTCCCGCACTTGTTCTTACACCTGTTGCAGGTGTGTATGCCGACCGTCTCAATCGCAGAAAAGTACTTATCCTCACACAGAGCATCTCTGCCGGTATTGCGCTGGTAATGGCAGGTTTAACTTTGACGGGAGCCATCCGGATCTGGCATATTCTTGCTGCTGCCCTGCTCAACGGCGTCACCGTAGCTTTCGACACTCCGTTCCGGCATGCTTTTGTAGTTGAAATGGTGACGGAGAAGCAGGATCTGC
>JALHHH010000061.1:0-2430 GCA_022837485.1 Bacteroidales bacterium | reverse complement strand
GTTTCTTATTGCCATTGCCGGGGAAGGTATTTGCTTTCTGATTAACGGACTGAGTTACCTTGCCGTGATAGGCACCCTCGCGGCCATGAAAATACACACTCTAGCATTCGTTCATAAAGGGAAGTCGGTGCTTTCGGATCTTGCGTCGGGCTTCCGTTACTCATGGCAGACGCTGCCCATCCGGTACCTGTTGCTTATGGTTATTACAACAAGTCTTCTTGGCCTGCCATATCAGGTATTTATGCCTGTATATGCAAGCGACGTTCTTGGCGGCGGGGCTCAGACTCTGGGATTTCTGAACGGTGCCATAGGTGCCGGAGCGCTGGGCGGAGCTTTTTTCCTTGCTTCCCGCAAAGAACTGAGAAATTTCCCGCGAATGGTCTTTTTGTTTGCCCTTATTTCCTCACTCGGGCTGATGGCCTTTTCGCATTCGGGTTATCTGGCGCTTTCGCTGATGTTGCTTGTAGTCACCGGATTTGGCATGATTGCCGAGTTCAATGCAAGCAATACGCTGCTTCAAACGGTGGTTGACGATGGAATGCGCGGGAGGGTGGTTGCATTTTACAGCATGTCGTTCATGGGGATTCAGCCTCTCGGAAGCCTTGCCCTGGGCAGTATTGCGGAGTGGGCAGGCATTCAGTCTACCCTGCTGGTTTCCGGAACGCTCTGCCTGCTGGCTGCGCTGGTCTTTTCACGCAAAACAAACATCATCAGCGAAAGCTTAAATCGGAATGAAGCACAGTAATAGTAAAGCGGTACCGGCAAAAAAAAGCCGGCCGGAAATCCCGGCCGGCTGAGAATACTGTAAAGGTCTCTACCGGGCAATGATAACCCTTGAAGTCGTTTCCTTACCTTTTCCGTAAAGCCGGACAAAATAAAGTCCCGAAGGCAGGTCAGCTGTATTGACAGCAGCTTCGCCGCGGGCAGATCCGAAATTATTGACTGAACGAACCACATTTCCAACCACACTGATGATTTCTACCTTTTCGAGTCCGTTTACTTCGCTGATATAAAGAACATCGCCGGCGGGATTGGGGTAAAGGGTGCGGTTGATAACTGGTTCGGAACCAACGCCGATATTCACCTCAGTGGTAAACGTGAGAGAAATGGGCAGTGTAGCTACGCCGCTCATATTTTCCACTGCATCGAACCTGAAATAATACTGCTGACTGTATTTCAGATCCGGGCTTGGGGTCACGGTGATCTGTGTTTTGGCAGTATTGATGGTAGCGGTAAATCCTACAGGAGCTCCCGTCGGGTTGAATTCGCGGTAATTGATCAGCTGAGCTACGTTGCTGTTGGTAATCTGCTGTCCGCCCCGCATGCGTATGGGCTGGCTGAAGTTGATGATGATCGGCTGTGTAACGCTTACGTTAACGGCATTGTTTTCGAGATTAACGGAGGAAGATGCTCCGATGGCCTGTGCATAGGCTGAGTGATGTATAATTTTGGTTCCGTTTTCCTGGATAAAGATAGCCAGCAACAGGTCGTCCATCTCTTCCACGTTGGTGGTCGACATGTTAACCGTATGTTTGAGGTTCAGCGTTTCACCCGGGACCAGATTGGCACTTGTTCCGTTTGCATCGGGAACCATCTTCATCATAACGTGATGAAATTCGGTTTCGCCGTTGGTAGCTACGTTCTGGGTCGTAATTTCCTCTACAATAGCCATGTGGATTTTCACATTGGGATAGCTGGCATAGGGGATGAAGTTGGCATCGATGATCACGTTGTTGCCCTGGATTTCATACGTAGCTGCGATGTCAACGTAGGTGTATGTACCGTAGGTTGCATTGAATGCTGCGTTCACTGCAGCCTGGTTGGTTCCGGTTTTCTTTCCGTCGACGTAAAGGTCGGGAACTGCATTTACACCATAATACTGACGGCGGACACCGCCTTCAGCTGTATAGTAGGGATCGCCGGAGCCGGGCCAGTTCATCTGGTATTTGATAAGGGTAAGGTTATCGCCGTTCTGGTTGATGAACGGATTGAGCACGGAATTGTTAAAAGTAGCGCAGGGCGCACAGGTAGAGCTGGTAAACTCCTCAAAGAGAGGACGGTAAGGAATGAGGGCTACCGGAACGGTGAGCGATTTCACCATGGTATCGTTGACAGGGTTCAGGTCATCGCCGAGGCCGTTTACGTTTGAAACCCACACTTTCAGATCGTAGAAACCGGGGGTTACGATGAGGGAGTCGGCACATTCAAAATTGTACACTGCACCTGTTGCCACGTTGAGTCCGTCAAAACTTGAAGTATAGATATCTCCGTTATCCAGTTGCCAGCTGACGTCGGCACTGGTAATGGCAGAAGTTCCCAGGTTGGAAAAGTTGCCTTTAACGGCTTTATTTCCGACAAAGAGGGCAGGTACATCGATCATCGACATGGCTGCATCCCTTTCGAGGGGCACCATTACTTCCACATCATCGA
>JALHHH010000060.1 GCA_022837485.1 Bacteroidales bacterium | reverse complement strand
AGGCGCTGGCCAGCATCGCCGCCGTCAGCCGCCAGCCGATCAGCGCAATCGCCAGAAACAGCCCCAGCACCACGGCCAGCGTGCCGGTGAAGAGCGCCAACGAGGGCGTCAGCGCCCACCAAGCGAGGCTGCGTCGGGCCAACGTCTCGCCCCCCAAACGGTGCGCTACGCCATAGAGTGGGAGCAGGCTCAACGACGCCCACAGCGGCGCGGCGCCCGAGTCGGCCTCACGCCCTCAATGTGGCTTGCCAACCCTCCCCCGGCGTGCTACGCTACGCACGGTTGCGTTCCGCCAATCCCCCGCAGGCGAAGAGTTCGGTGATGGGAATCCCGCTGCCGGCAAAGGCTTCGATAGTTGAAGTTATGCCTGCCTGTATTTTTATAACGCTGTTAACGGCAATTATCTGGGAAGCATGCAAACCGGATGGCTCAACAACCAGCCAAAGTTTGTACTGCTCACTCAGCATCACGGGTTTATTCATCTCTTGCCAAACCTGTTCCATATAAGGTTTAAGATCGAGATACTGTTTTACGCTTTTATCTATGCTTTTACCTATGGTGTTCAGGTTATGCTTAAGCACCTGGTCGGCAATAAATTTTACCGGGACATTAAATCCTGCTACTTTTATAACAGGCTCTTCAAGCCATTCGTAACCGGTGGAAGTGGTATTGGTCTCCAGGGTCCAGTCGGGCTTCAGAGTAACGGAAGTCCGGAACGTCATGACCAGTGCTCCGCTCAGTTCCCTGTAATCGGACAATGTAATACCAAGTCTGGTGGTTTTAAACCCTGCTTTTATCCAAAGCTTCACCGGCACCCGGTAAATGATCACATTATCGCGCATTGCCAGGCCTATATCGCCCTGCTTCCAGGCTTTTATCATCAGATTATCGCCACCGTTGTCGGTGAAGCTGTTATCCTCATATACGAGTCCCGCAAATTCCCTGTTTAACTGCCGCTGTATATCGCTCAACCGGGCTTCGGCCGATACGGTTATAACCGATGCAGGAGGCCGGATTACAGCTGTGGTGTAATTTTCTTCAGGTTTCTGCACCTTTGCGCTGCTGCAGGCTGTCAGTATCAGCAGCATCCATATCCCCTTTACAATCAGAAGGGCATCAGTTTTCGTTTTCATAGTCTGGTTAATCCGTAATTCCGCCGTTAAACCGGATAATTTTTGTTTTTGGATTCTTCTTCAGATAGGTCTGAATAATCTGACGGGTGTCGCGGTTATCGTCACGGCACTTTATACACGAATCCAGATTCTCTACGCGGAGTGTTTCTCCGCTGTGGATAAATCCGAAACCGCAATAACGCCCTGCCGCTACTTTTACGACCGAAAGTTCCTCGTCGTCCCGTCCTTTTCCAAGGATATAAAAATCGGGATGCATAAATCCTGAAAGCCGTATGGCAGCATCGGCCCTCCGGTTATACGATTCGGGCGTTTCCGCTCCGGTACAGGCACCCCTGCACTGCCGGATGCCAAAATGAAAACAGGCTCCCTGCGTTTCATACAAGCCGCACAGTTTCTGGCAAAGGGTAAAGCGTTCAACAATCCCGTAAAGGTACTTTCGGGCATGTTCCATGGTAGTGAAAGAGGTTATCGCCTGCTGCCCGTTGAACCTGTGACCGATCTTAAGATTCCGGTAACCGTTTTCATCCACAAAGTCAAACATTCCGTAGCTGAAGATTGCTCTTCGCTGTTGCCTGTTATACAATGGCTTATGCTTTTTGATCTCGTCCGACTCGAACAGAAGTGCCACCAGTTCGCTGCCGGTGCGTTCAAAACTGACGGATGCCATCTTGTTGCGCATCTCTACTGCTTTGCGGGTATCGTTATTCCGGTAGTGCTGCACCAGGCGGTCGAACATATTTTTGCTTTTCCCGATGTAGATGATTTTTCCCTGCTCATCGTGCATGTAATAAACCCCTGTTTCGTCGGGTACCGCCTTGATCATTTCCGGAATGCTGAATCCGGAAAACCGGTCGATGGTCTCAGGGTCGGTTTTTAATAATAATTCGAGCAGTTTTACCGTTGCCAGCGCATCACCGGCTGCACGGTGACGATTTTCGATGCGGATGCCCAGCATTTCGCACAAATTTCCAAGACTGTAAGAAGGCAGACCGGGCAGCAGCTTCCGGCTCATGCGCACGGTGCAAAGCGTCTGACGGCGAAAATTGTATCCCAGCCGCTTAAACTCATGACGTATGAAATTATAGTCGAACGAGGCATTGTGTCCCACGAAAGTGGCTCCTTCCGTCATCTCAACAATTTTTTTGGCTACTTCATAAAACCTCGGGGCACCGGCAACCATTTCGTTGGTAATTCCGGTAAGGCGGGTTATCATAAACGGTATGGACTGTTCCGGATTTATCAGCGTACTGAATTCATCCACAATCTTTTCACCATCGTGAAGGTAAATGGCAATTTCGGTCAGCCGCTCGCTGGCGAAATTCCCGCCGGTAGTTTCCACATCTATAATAGCATACATAGGTTACAAATGTAGCAAGCTTAACGATTCCCTGCTTCCGGATATGATTTCAATTTTTAATCTTTTTGATTCTTGAAATATGCGATGGCTTTCCACTCCGGGCAACAGAAAACCCGGCACTCGTTTCGGAATGCCGGGCTCTGATTAATCCGCTAAAGGATATACACTTACATGATTTCTATCTGCCGTGTAGGTTTAACCTTTGCCTCTTCCTTTTTAGGGATGGTGATGCTGAGAACGCCGTTTACGTGACTGGCAGAGATTTTGTCGGCCTCAACCGTCTGGGGCAGGCTGAACGAACGACGGAACGAAGTATAGCTGAATTCGCGGCGCATGTAACGCTCTTCCTTCTCCTCCTGCTTGTCTTCCTTCTCCGACGAAATCGTTAGTACATTGTTGTCGAGACTAATTTTGAAATCATCTTTCTCCAGACCTGGAGCGGCAACTTCTATACGGAAATCTTCCTTGCCTTCAATTACGTTGACAGAAGGCATATTGATACCCGTTTGAAACTCGAACAGACCGGGAAGAAAATCCCTTCCAAATAACTCATCCGCAAAAGCGGGAAAGAATGACCTGTCTTTTAAAATCGGTAACATTTTTGTACCCTCCATATTTTAGTTAAACATCTTTTTTGCACACAAATTTTTCAAAATGTATGCCGGAAGGGAAAACAGACCTTATAACGCAGATTTCGTGCCATTATGGCGCTTTAACTGTGTGCATATTGGCAAAAGTATGCCAATATGGCACATTTATTTAACCTTTCAGATTCATCCGGATTCGGGAGGAGAGGATATCGATGGCAACGTGGTTGGCCCCACCCTGGGGAACTATGATATCGGCATAACGTTTCGTAGGTTCAATAAACTGCAGGTGCATGGGCTTAACGAAGCGCTCGTAATGGTCGAGTACCTGAGAAAACGAACGTCCGCGCTCTTCAATATCGCGTCGGATAATCCGCATCAGGCGGTCGTCGGCATCGGCATCCACAAACACTTTAATATCCATTCGGTCTCTCAGCCGGGGATTGGACATAATCAGAATGCCTTCCACGATCACCACTTCCCGGGGTTCGACGGGAATGGTCTCTTTGGCGCGGGCACAGGTAAGATAGCTGTATATGGGCATTCCTATGGTCTGACCTTCCTTCAGCATATCCACATGCTTTATCAGCAGATTGAATTCAATAGAGGACGGGTGATCGAAATTGATCCGGGCCCTCTCTTCCGGCGAAAGATGACCGTTGTCTTTGTAATAGGAATCCTGCGGAAGAATGGATACCGAATCCTTTGGCAAACGTTTTACAATTTGCTTTACAACGGTTGACTTGCCGCAACCCGATCCGCCGGCGATACCGATAATGAGCATAGAACTTACGTTGTTCTGTTGAGGAATATACTCCCCGGATCTATTCATGCAGCGGATTTCAGCCAAAACGATGCGACTGAAATGGATGCGTATAAACTTCCGGGATAAACAAAAAGCCGGAACCTTTTCAAAGGTTCCGGCTTCAAATGTAAGAAAACTTTAACGATTACGACAGGAATCCGAGCAGAATACCTGCAGCAACGGCGCTGCCAATAACGCCGGCCACATTCGGACCCATGGCGTGCATCAGCAGGTGATTGGTTTTATCGTACTCGAGTCCCACAACCTGTGAAACACGGGCACTGTCTGGAACCGCCGATACACCGGAATTCCCGATGAGCGGATTGATTTTGTTCCCTTCCTTGAGCAAGAGATTGAAAAACTTCACAAACAACACTCCGGCCATTGTAGCAATTACAAACGAGGCAGCTCCAAGGGCAAAGATCCCGACCGACTTCGCGGTGAGGAATGTGGTTGCCTGGGTGGAAGCTCCCACTGTAAGTCCGATAAGGATGGTTACAATATCTATCAGTGCACCCTTGGCGGTATCAGCCAAACGCTTGGTTACACCGCTCTCTTTCAGCAGGTTACCAAAAAAGAGCATCCCCAGCAGCGGGAGCCCTGAGGGCACAATAAAGGTGGTCAGCAACATACCGATTATGGGGAAAAGCACTTTCTCAGTTTTGGAAACGCTGCGCGGAGGTTTCATACGGATGAGACGCTCTTTCTTATTGGTAAGCAGCCGCATAATAGGAGGCTGGATTACCGGAACCAGCGCCATGTAGGAGTAAGCCGAAATGGCGATGGCGCCCATCAGCTCGGGTGCCAGTTTCGACGAAAGGAAGATAGCTGTAGGACCGTCGGCCCCACCGATAATGGCGATGGCACCGGCTTCGCTCGGGCTGAATCCCAGCAACAGCGCAATGGCATAAGCACCAAAAATACCAAACTGAGCAGCGGCACCGATCAACATCAGTTTAGGATTCGAGATCAGGGCAGAAAAGTCGGTCATCGCACCGATTCCCAGAAAGATCAGCGGTGGATAAACTCCTTGCAGTACCCCAAAATAAAGGTAATTCAGCACACTGCCTGTTTCATAAATCCCGATCTTCAATCCCGGAGTAAACGCAATGTTTCCGACCAGAATTCCAAAACCAATCGGGATCAGCAAAAGGGGTTCATATTCCTTGGTGATTGCCAGATAGATAAACAGCAGACCAACACAGATCATAATAAGGTGACCTGCAGTAAGATTGGCAAAGGCGGTGTAGGTAAAAAACTCGCCGAGATGTTCACCCACGAAACTCAGAAAATTACCAGAATGTTCCATGCGCTATTCTCCTATCACGATTAATACATCCCCTTCCATTACTGCATCACCTTTATGAACCTTCAGGGATACAATCCGTCCTTCCTTGTCAGCATTGATGTTGTTTTCCATTTTCATGGCTTCAAGGGTGATGAGCTNATCACACCCGGCAATGGAGATTTTACACTTCCTGTTCCTTTCGGAGCGGCAGGACTGGATGTTTTGGCAATGCTGGGTGCCGAGTCGGTGCTGGGCACACTAACCGAACGCACGAGTTTAGGCGTTTTGGACGATTGAATCGCTTTCTCGACTTCCACCTTGTAAGTGGTTCCGTTAACTTCAATTTCTGCAATGTTATCTTCGATATTCTGGATATCAACCTCGTAAACATTGCCGTTTATGGTAAACTTGAACTTTTTCATTCTCTGTTTTTTCTTTTTGTGGGTTATCCCCTGAATAAATCAATTTTTCAGCGCGGAACATTCCTGAGTCCGTAAATCTTGGAGCTCCAGGGAGAATATGTCCGGGCAACCTTCTTAATGGTAAGTACGGTCTCCTCATGGTCATGCAGGGCGTTTACATACATATGCAAAGCCAGGGCAATGGCTGCATTTACTTCTCCTGATATCTCTTCCTCCAATGGTTTGGGCTCCGCAACTTCAACTTCGGGTTTGCTGAATAGTTTCCGAATATTGATTCCGTAAATCTTCTTGGTATTCTTAAACACAATATAAAGCAGGATAAGCGCTGAGAATACCACCGACATGGCAATCACAGCCATCCCAACCCCGAACGGATCCATTGCTCCGAATTTCTCACCTGCAGTTACAACCACCCCGGTATAATTATTTGCCCCGGGAGTAGTTTTTTCCAGAAATCCCCATTCAACGCCTCCGTCTTCAAGTCTTCCGTACGATACATCAGGTTTCTGGGGACCCAGTTTTACCGCATCAATCATAGTTCTGCCGTTCGATTCGAACAGGGCTAGGGAACCGCCTTCCTTCAGCTTGAAATTCAGATGCTGAATTCCCCTGGTGGGCATGCTGTCGGCAAAAAACAGGACATAGTTCCTCGGGGCTATACTGGTAATCGGATCGCCTTTGGGAATCCAGTATTTGGTTGGATTTGCCGGATCGTCCGTCAGGTACATCCCGCCTATATCTACTGTATTATATGCCGTGTTGAAAATTTCTATCCAGCCATTACGCCTGCCATAGGTGTCAACGTAATTCGAATCGTTGATAACCAGCACCTCGTTGATCCTGAGGTCAAGGGAGCTTTGCGCGTAACCGTGGCCGGCAATCAACACCATGGCCAGCGCTAAAACCGCACGGGCAATGTTTAATGTTCTTTTCATTTCTGCCATGGTTGTTTATAATGGTAAATTCGAATGTTTCTTGGGCGGGTTCACGTCCTTTTTGGTGGCCAGCGCCTGGAAAGCCCTGATAACACGGAAACGGGTATTGCGGGGCTCAATCACATCGTCAATGTAACCGTATTTTGCCGCATTGTAAGGATTGGCAAATTTTTCTTTGTATTCTTCCTCACTCTTAAGTACAAACTCCTCGCGCTCCTTGGGATCGGTAATCTCAGCCAGTTTTTTGTTCTGCAGCACTTCAATGGCACCTTTGGGTCCCATTACGGCGATCTCGGCTCCCGGCCATGCGTAATTGATGTCGCCGCGCAGATGTTTTGAACTCATCACACAGTAAGCTCCGCCGTAAGCCTTGCGCAGTACAACGGTAACCTTTGGCACCGTGGCTTCTCCGTATGCATAGAGCAGCTTGGCTCCGTGAATGATGATTCCGCCGTATTCCTGTGCCGTTCCCGGGAGGAAACCCGGTACGTCAACCAGAGTAAGAATCGGAATATTGAACGCATCGCAGAAACGAACGAAACGGGCAGCCTTGCGGGAAGCGTTGATGTCGAGCACCCCGGCCAGATAGTTGGGCTGATTGGCTACTATACCAACCGGCATTCCGTTGAAACGGGCATAACCGATAACGATGTTCGGAGCATAATGCCGCTGAATTTCAAGAAACTCGGCCTGGTCAACGATGGAATGTATGATATCCTTAACGTCGTAAGGCTTGTTGGGATTCTCCGGGATGATATAATTCAGCGAATCTTCCAGACGGTCGATGGGATCGCTGCACGGAAATACGGGAGGATCTTCGAGATTGTTCTGGGGCAGATAGCTTACCAGTTTACGGATCAGGGCAATGCCTTCCTGCTCATCTTCTGCAACAAAATGCGAAATTCCGGATTTTGATCCGTGAACCATGGCGCCACCAAGCTCTTCTTCCGTAACTACCTCTCCGGTAACGGTTTTAACAACCTTAGGGCCGGTAACGAACATATTGGAAGTGCCCTTGCTCATCAGGATAAAATCGGTGAGTGCCGGAGAATACACGGCACCACCGGCACACGGTCCAAAAATAGCGGAAATCTGCGGAATAACGCCGGAAGCCAGGATGTTGCGCTCAAAAATCTCGGCATATCCTGCCAGACTGTTAACGCCTTCCTGGATGCGGGCTCCGCCGGAATCGTTGATGCCAATAAGGGGAGCACCCACTTTCATGGCCTGATCCATTACCTTGCAGATCTTATTGGCAAATGCCTCGGAAAGGGAGCCCCCGAAAACGGTGAAGTCCTGCGAGAACACGTAAACCACCCTTCCGTCGATGGTACCGTGACCGGTAACAACTCCGTCGGATAAAAATTCCTGCTTTTCAATTCCGAAATTGGTGCAGCGGTGTGTTACAAACATGTCGAACTCCTCGAAGCTGCCCTCATCCAAAAGCAGTTCAATACGTTCGCGGGCAGTAAGCTTTCCCTTGGCGTGCTGGGCGTCAATCCTTTTCTGGCCTCCGCCTAACTTAGCCAGCTCCCTCTTGTCGAGGAGCTCTTTAATTTTACTTTCGAAAGACATTTGTGAATTGGGTTTTAATTAAACACACGCACCGGATGGCAGTCATTCAATGCGTGCGTTTTGTGATTATATCAGGTGAATTTTATTTTTCGGGATGCATGCAAAACTCAGTAAGTACACCAAAAGTCGATTTCGGGTGTATAAAGGCAATGTCGAGCCCCTCGGCCCCGCGCCTGGGCTGCTTGTCGATCAGCTGAACACCATTGGCCGATGCATGCTCAAGCATGCCCGCAACGTTCTCAACCGCAAAAGCAATGTGATGAATGCCTTCGCCCTTCTTTTCAATAAACTTTCCAATTGGCCCTTCGGGATCGGTCGACTCAAGCAACTCAAGCTTGGTTTGGCCAACCATAAAAAAAGCCGTTTTAACTTTCTGATCCTTTACCTCTTCAACGGCATAACACTCCAGACCAAGCACCTTCTCGTAATAAGGAATGCTCTCTTCAAGGCTCTTTACCGCAATGCCAATGTGTTCAATATGTGTAGGTTTCATAGGTTTTGAATTTTGCGACAAAAGTATGGACTAATTTGTTACTAATGAAGCAAATCGGCGAATTTATCAGAGATTTCGTTATATATATTGAGTCTAATTAAGGTTTTGATTATCACATGCTTGTATTTATATATGATGTCTTTGATATATATCCCGTCGCGATTATATTATTGATTCAATTATGCGTTACAGGCACCCAAATACAGCATCTGATTTTAAATTTATAGACCTGAGTTTTATCAAAACCTGTGTTATAGCTGCCAGGTATTTTCCGGGTTAGCAGAAAGTTTTATTTTTGTTTAACCAACCAGGGAAGTCATGAGAAAACAAAAAATGCTGACGATTGCGGTGCTGTTGGTTTTGCTGGCAGTCTTCAACGGAACCCTCCCCGCACAGCAATCCGAGCCTTCGCGCGAAGCCCTCACCGAAAAGGTGAACGACCTTGAACACCGCCTGGATGAGCTGGCCAAAGGCATTGACGATATTCTCTGGTTTCAGCGCTTAAGCGATGTGGCTTACATCGACAAAATTTACATTACCGGCCCACCCCCGGCAAATGTTAAAAACCCCACCGCCATGGGAGCTTACAATCCGCTGAAGTTTTACAATTACGTGTTTATTCCCAAAAACATCCGAACGGGGCAAAAACTACCGCTCATTATATTGCCGCACGGGGGAGTGCATGCCGACTTCACCACCTATCATACACACATCATCCGTGAACTGATGGCACAGGGGTACGTTGTAGCAGCACCCGAATACCGCGGCAGCACCGGATACGGCAAGGGATTCTGGATGCAGATCGATTACGGCGGACTTGAAATTGAGGATGTGAAAGCTGCACGCGACCACATGGTCGGAAATTACGATATGGTGGATCCGTCGAGGATAGGCATAATAGGGTGGAGTCACGGCGGCCTGATCGCACTTATGAATATCTTCAATTATCCCGGCGACTACCAGGTTTGTTTTGCAGGCGTCCCGGTCAGCGATCTGATAGCGCGCATGGGCTATTACGACGAGGATTACCGAAGCCTGTATTCGGCCGATTACCATCTGGGAAAAACGGCTCAGGAAAATGTGGAGGAATACAAGCGCCGCTCCCCGGCCTGGAATGCCCATAAACTGAAAACTCCTCTGCTGATACACACCAACACCAACGACGACGACGTGAATGTTCTCGAAGTGGAACATCTTATTAAATCGCTGAAAGCAGAAGGAAAGAAATTTGAGTATGAAATCTACCGCGATGTGGAGGGTGGCCATTCCTTCGACCGGATTGATACGCGCAAGGCTATGGAAATCCGTGTTAAAATATACCGTTTTCTCGATGGCTACCTCAATCCCCCGAATAAACTAAAGACCGTCAGCGATCTGAAGAAAGCGGCGTATTACCCGCAGGGATACTGATGCCGGATAACCTTCCCCGGTAACAAAAACGGCTTTATTGCTTCCGTCCCGGATCCGGCTGCCCGGCATCCCTTTATCCTACTGTCTGACATTAACGATCAGTAACCTACCAGTTTAAAACTCACCGGCATACTTAGCCTTACGCGTACGGCTTTGCCTCTCTGACGGCCGGGATCCCAGTCGGGCATAAGTCCGATAACCCGAACGGCTTCTTCAGTGCATCCGCCCGCCAGCTCACGCAACACCTGTATTCCGGTGATGCTTCCGTTCTCCTCCACGACAAACGAAACGTAAACCGTCCCCGAAATTCCGGCTTCCCTGGCAGCCCTGGGGTAAGTGATGTTATCGGTAAGAAACCGCATCATGGCAGCATCGCCTCCCGGAAAGGAGGGCATCTTTTCAACCACAACAAACGGTTCATAATCCTTAGCCTCCGGTTCATCGGGCAAGGGATCGGGAGGAGTATATGCTGCAACCGCACCCGTAATATCTATTTCGGTATTAACGTTCAGGTCGGGAAGATCATCGGCAGTATTAATCACCTCTCTGAGCAGGGTTGTATTAACCGGCTTCGGAAGTTCTTTTTGCTTTACTGCCAGGCTTATAATATCCGGTTCGGGTTCGATGGTGATGGACGGGGGTAAAACAATAGTTCTGACATCCGTTGTTTTCCATTCAAATGCAACGAGAGCAAGGGAGAGGGCAATAATAAGTCCTGTCTGGAAAAAATAAGGCCGCAGTTTTTCGGGATCGGCCCTGAATTCAGATGAAGTTTTCATAACACGGCGGTTTTAAAGTGAAACATGTTTAATAAAAAGATGCAGCAACGACAGGCTTTCCATAATTAAGCCCTATTTTTTATTGAATATCCGGATAAAAAAATTGCAGTAGTCTCAACCTTCTGTCAATATGTATGTTATATAAAGGATCGACAAATAAGCAGAGGGCCTTTTCCATCGTTACCATTATTGATTCTCCCGGTTTTGCTTACGTGAAAAGGGGCTTATGCCCTGGCGGTCACCAAACACAACATCACTTCCCTATGAAACGCAAAATCGCAATTGCCGCAGGAATCATCGCAACAGCAGGGATAGCCGCGGCTCTGATCATCTATTTCTTTGTGTATAATAAACCACACACGGATTATGCATCCGCAAAAGCGGATTTTCAGTTAGATGGTTCCACACTTTTTGAGCAGTTCAGAACCAGTCCGGCAGAAACCTCTGAAAAATACACTGGTAAAGTATTGGATATCAGTGGTATATTGACCGGCGTGGAACAAGTGGATTCATTAACCATCGCACTTTTCAGCTTTGAAGACGGACTATTTGGAAGCGAGGGCATACGATTTACCATGCTGCCCGATTATTCCGGTGAAATTATTTCAACTCCTCCCGGCTCTCCGGTTACCATAAAAGGTTTATGCACCGGATACAACGAAACCGATGTGATTCTGGAGCACTGCAGTTTGCTCCATTAAACACCGGCTCATCCGGCTTACATTAATGCAAAGGCATGTTTTTCATCTGCTTTTGCAGGAATATCCGACGAAAAAGGCAGAATGCACGCCGATCTGCCGGGTTCAATTGTTCGCGTGCTGAATTTTATAACCAATAATTAACAAAACAAACATGAAAAGAATAGCAGTGGTTCTCCTTTTAAGCACTCTTGCAATCACAGGCGTGCAGGCCCAGAAGTATATTACCAAAAACGGTCATATACGCTTTTTCTCATCCACACCGGTTGAAGACATTGAGGCGCATAATCGTCAGGTTAACAGCGCACTTGATCAGCAATCGGGAGAGTTCGTTTTTCGGGTACTTATAAAATCCTTCCAGTTCGAAAAAGCGCTTATGCAGGAACACTTCAATGAAAATTATATGGAATCGGATAAGTTTCCTAATGCAACTTTTTCAGGCACCGTGACAAATATAAAAGACGTCGATTTTGCGAAAAACGGATCGTATCCCGTAACCGTTGAAGGCGATCTTACCATCCGCGGCATTACAAAGAAAATAAGCGAAAGCGGCGTACTCGAAGTAAAAGACGGGAAAGTCAGCGGAAAGTCAACCTTTAATGTTTTGCTGGCCGACTATGGAATAAAAGTTCCGGCTGCCGTTGCAAATAATATTGCAAGAAGCATTCAGATAGATGTGGATGTGCTGCTCTCGAAGCTGGAAAAGTAAATCCATTCCTGCGCTTCCGCTTAAAACTGCAACCGGATATCCAACGATAGCTTAAAGGCGTCCTGAAGGAACATTGGTGGTCACCGAAGGGCCCGCCGGAAAGCAGAAAACCCCGGAATTCCGGGGTTTTCCGTTTAAATAATTTTATACTGTCCGGACATTCAAAGACAAGGATCTGCCATACAGCAGTAAAAGCAAGCATTGCGGACCTATTCTTTGGTTTTGCAGGTGTTTATTCCAAAAATTGCATACAGGCCGCAGAAATTCAACAGACTGGTTGCTACCAGAACAACGGCAAGGATTCCAAGTACCAGAGCCAGGGTACCGGTAATTACATTCAGGAAGTAAAGAACGGCGATGATCAGGGCAAGGATTAAGCGGATCAGTTTGTCGGTGTTTCCAATGTTCTTTTTCATTGTCATGGGATTAGGTTAAACAAAGGGAAGATTGCAGTTATAAAGTTAATTTAAATTTTTCATTGTTCGTATAAAACAATCACCGGTAACAAAGACACCAAAATGTATTACTATATTGTAAAACAGGCTGTTAAAAAACTTTGTTTACTTTGCTTGTGGGAATTTGCGGGGACGGAAATCCCCGGCAAAGCGTTTATCCGTTCAGGATTCTGCCCAGGCGGCGGCTAATTTCATTCCGGGTTTGTTTGAGGAAGATATCGCGTGAAAGCAAGTCGGTCCAGGCTTCACTTTCCTTTGGTAGTTCTTTCATCGCCTTGTGATTTTCCAGAATCATCACGGTCAGTTTGCGGTTGATGAGAGAAAGAATGGCACGGCTTACGGTTTCCTCGAGCTTATCGGTTTCGGCAGGTACATAAATACGTATTTCCTCCCAGCCCGGACTAAGTTCATATTTAGGACTTAGTACATCGATAGACAGGGCTGCCAGTTCCTGATCTTCGTTCATGGTAAAGAAGCGCTCATCGGGCAGACTGTCTTCATCAACGCCTTTGGCGAATTCATCAAAAATACGCTGATAGAGCGGTGAATCGAACGCTATCTGATTCTCCCGAAGGTCGTTGCAGATATATCCGGCCACTTTTATACGCAGGGGTTCGGCCGGTGCTGCCGGTTCTTCCGGTTCGGGCTGTTCAATCACCATTTCCTGGTTGCCGTAGCACAACAGCAGACGTACGATATCAAATTCCTGGGCACTGCAATCGGTTAAATCGATGGCCGGTTCCTGAGGTAAAGCAACGGGCGGTGTTTCGGGGAGCTGCTCCTGCACCTCCGCATCAATCCCTTTTAGTTTTTTCTTCCGCAACAGCCGGTTCAGCTCATTCATCAGGGTTTGTTCGGCAATCTGCATGATTTCAGAACACTCCCTTACGTAAAGAGGCCGTATGATGGGATCGGGAATAAGGCTGATGGTTTGGATAATTTCATGGATTAATCCGGCTTTTTTGATGGGGTCGTTTTTCGTTTCATCCAGTAAAAGCCTTGTTTTGAATGCAATGAAATCATCGGCATGCGTTGCGATGAATGCATCCAGATCGGATGAGCTGTGTTTTCTGGCATACGAATCCGGATCTTCACCATCGGGGAATAACACCACTTTTACGTTCATCCCCTGTTCCAGGATCATATCGATACCCCTGAACGAAGCTTTGATGCCGGCAGGGTCGCCGTCGTATAAAATGGTGATGTTAGGGGTAAATTTACGGATGAGCCGTATCTGGTCGGTGGTAAGGCTGGTACCCGAAGATGCCACCACATTTTCGATTCCCGACTGGTGGAGTGAAATCACATCCGTATAGCCTTCCACGAGGTAACAATTATCGCGGGCGACGATTGAGCTTCGTGCCAGCCATATCCCGTAAAGGCTCTTCGACTTGTTGTAAATCTCCGATTCGGGAGAATTTACATACTTCGGTTTGGTTTTATCGCTGGTAAGAATCCGCCCGCCGAAACCGATTACCTTCCCGGTAAGGTTGTGAATGGGAAACATAACCCGTTCGCGGAAGCGGTCGTAAAACTTTCCGTCTTTACTAATGGTAAGTCCGGAATCGACCAGATATTTTTCCGAATACCCGTTTTGCAAAGCCGTTTTTGTGAAAGAATCCCAGGCCGTAGGAGAAAACCCGAGCTGAAATTTCCGGATAATGTCTTCGCGAAAGCCTCTCTCCAGAAAATAACTGAGTCCGATAGCCTTGCCTTCGTCGGAATTAAAAAGAGTGTTTGTATAAAATTTACGAGCAAAATCGTTGATACTGAACAGACTGTCGCGATCGGATTCCAATTGTTTTTCCTCGGGAGAAGGCTCCTGTTCTTCGATTTCGATGCCGTATTTGTTGGCGAGATAACGCAATGCTTCGGGATAGGAATACTTTTCGTGTTCCATAACAAAGTTCACGGCATTGCCCGCTTTACCACAGCCAAAGCACTTGAAAATCCCTTTAGCCGGAGAAACCGTGAACGAAGGCGTTTTCTCGTTATGAAAAGGACATAAGCCCAGCAGGTTGACCCCGCGCCGCTTCAGCTGCACAAAATCACCCACCACTTCGTCGATGCGGGCGGCATCCAGTATGCTCTGTATGGTGTCTTTGGGAATCAATGGTCTGTCTTTACCGGGTATGGACTTCAAAAGTACAAAAAGCCGTCAATACACGGTGATTATTCCGGTCGATATAACGGTGGAGCTGCAATCTTTTTGCATTGGGCATAGCGCGGAAGTGACGGCGGTTTTTTTCACGATTTTAATCCTTATCTTAGCGCTATGGTTTTGCATCATCATCTTTTTCAAACCGTCCTGCAACATGTCAACCAATGAAATTGCCCTGCTTCGCGATCTGATCGACCGCCTTGACCGAAAACCGTTCGATCTTCAATCGTGGAAAACGAATGCCATCCTAATACTGGGAAGAATTTTCGGGGAAAATTCCCAAAAAGTGGAAATGATACGTTCGATACAACCCGATTTCAGCTCCTGGTCGCTGCGCGATGCCACCGGAAAAATCTCTCAGATAGATGCATGCCGTAAAATGGGACGCGAGGTGCTGGAAGCCGTCATTGCCGAACTTGAAGCCTTTGGCCCGCCGGTAAAACGCGACCCTTCCGGCAGCCACAACCTGATGGGACTGGAAGATTTTATTACCGGAAAACAGGCACGGGAGATTGCACAAATTATAGCTTCTGATCAGCCGGATGACGACAAAGTGAATAAAATCAGCGAATTAATAAAAGATCTGGATCAGGTGGACTTGCTGGCAGCCATCGCCCGCATGCTGATTTATAAATCCTGACTTCCAGATCCGGGACTGGACGTAAAGATAAAAATCCCTCCTACATCCGTCAGCGGACCATCGTATAATTCCCGAACCGAATATCCGGCTGATTGGATAAATGCGCTGATCTCCCCCCCCTGCGGATGGAATTTCAGACTTCCGGCAATATAGACCCGATCATCCAGAATTCCGCAGCAACCCGGGAAGAATCCGTGTTTTTGCCCGTGCAGCCTGACCGGAACAGGATCCGCGTAGAGCACCGATTTTCCTTCCAGTAATAAAACTTTTTCTATGCCACGGTCGGAAGTTATATAGCGATCGTTATCCAAAGCAAGCAGGTTGCATCGGGTATATCCCTGGTTTACATGCAGTTGCTTGCGCTCTTTAAAGGTTTCATTGATTATCGGATCCGTGATTTTCCGGTTGTGGATAATATATTCCGGTGTGATCACCGCGTTGTAACGGGCCGATGCGGGATAGGTTTTCCCCGGATCAGCGCTGCCCCTGATTACCGGTATGTCATGCTGTGACAGGGCATTTTTAATTTCTTCCGGCAGACCCGGGGCAATAACCACTGCTTCCGGCCCTGTGCATATAAAAATATCGGGATGTCCGCTGATGGACTTATACACTGCATTCACCGTGCGAAGCAATACAATCCGGCCAAGGTTCCTCAATGCATTTTTTACCGGCAGGGGTGTTCTTTTATCCGTAATAATCAAAGGTTTCTCATGAACGTCCGGTTCCTCCTCGTAAAATTCCACCCGGCTGAAATGTGTTTTAAGCATTTCACGATTTGATGAGGCAAAACCGGTTGCATAGGGCATTTCACCGGCCGGCACGGGAATTTTGATACTGCCGCCGACAGGGTGCAGCTCAGGCAGAGGCTGAAGTTTCCGTTTCCAGATTAAGGTTTCGGCCAGTTCCCTGAAATTGGGGTGAAAAGGGCCGGCCAGCAGGTCGTTTCCTCCCAGCAAATCCTCCGAAGGGTGCAATCCCACACGGATAACCTCCACGCCGGCTTCGCGAAAGATTTCCAGTAAACGGGCGGTAAGTTCCACTGCTTCATCCAGGGTTTGTGGCTGGTAGTCACCATTCCGCCAGCGCTTTTCCAGCTCTGTCCCCCTGATGACCAGGGTAGGATAAATCCGTGTACAGCCGGCTCTAAGCTCAGCAATCCGCCTGGCGGTTTTTATGGCCATTTCAGGGGTATCGCCGGGAAGGCCGGTCATCATCTGAAGGCCCAGTTGAAATCCGGCTTCAAGGATTAGCGCCGATGCTTTCTCTACATCCCGGACCGTATGTCCGCGGCCGGAAAGTTTCAGTACCTCATCGTCGAGCGATTGCGCCCCGAGCTCAATGGTGGTAACTCCGTAAGATTTCAGCAGCCTGAGCACATCTGCGTCAATATAGTCGGGCCGGGTGCTGAGGCGGATGCCGTGGATGCGGCCGGAAGACACGAAATTCAGGGCCACATCCAGATACATTGCCTGTAACTCCGGCTCAATACCCGTAAAACTACCCCCAAAGAAACCGACTTCTATATGGACGTCCTTTTCAGGGATTGTTTTCAGATGCTGCAGAATGATTTCACGCACCTCTTCCGGTTCCGGCTGTTTGAGGCAACCCGAAATGCTTTGCTGGTTACAGAACACACAGCGGTTGGGGCAGGCCAGCTCGGGAACGAAGATGGGGATGGTGAAATGCTTCTTATTCATTGCGGATTGCAGATTTCGGATTGCAGAATAATCAACTCCGGCACAGTTATTAAAGCATATTGAAGAACGGAAAACTTTTAAGCGTCCCTTGTCCATTTCCGGTAAGTTCGAAGTCTTCCCTTCACTCCCTCACGCTTTTGTTTGTTCGTCTAACAGTCCCTTGTCTCCCCTTCTCCTTGTCAGTTGCTTCGAAAACTAATGAATCCGTTACAACCCTTCGTCCCTCGACCCTTTTTTTACGTCCCGTCCCTCCTTTCAGGAGTTTAGCTCCACAATCTTCAGAATCACCTCGGTTGCTTTTTCCATAGATTCGAGCGGAACAAATTCAAACTTACCATGGAAGTTATGTCCACCGGCAAAGATATTAGGGCAAAGCAGGCCCATATAACTGAGACGGGATCCGTCGGTGCCCCCTCGGATGGGCTTTATTTTCGGCTTTACACCCACGGCCTCCATCGCCAGGCGGGCGGTTTCCACAATATGATACTCAGGTTCCACCTTTTCGCGCATATTGTAGTACTGGTCTTTCATTTCAAGGGTGAAACACCCTTCACCGTAACGCTGGTTCATAAAGTCAGCGCATTGCTTCATGGTTACCTTGCGCTGCTCAAACAGGGTTCTGTTATGATCGCGGATGATGTACTGAATCATGGACTTTTCGACCGATCCTTCCATTTTCACAAGGTGAAAAAATCCCTCGTAATCCTGCGTAAACTCCGGCCGGTCGAAAACGGGAAGCAAGGCATTGAATTCTGTTGCCATCAGAAGGGCATTATGCATTTTTCCTTTGGCATACCCCGGGTGAATATTCCGCCCCTGGATAGAAATTCTGGCATAAGCGGCGTTGAAGTTCTCAAATTCAAGTTCCCCGATTTCACCTCCGTCGAGTGTATAGGCCCAGTCGGCGGCAAACTTTTTCACATCAAAGTGATCCACTCCTCGTCCGATCTCCTCATCGGGGGTAAATCCGATTTTTACGGGTCCGTGTTTTATTTCGGGATGATTCACCAGGTACTCCACAGCGGTCATAATCTCAGCGACTCCGGCTTTATCGTCGGCGCCCAGAAGTGTAGTTCCGTCTGTAGTTATCAGCGTTTGCCCGGCATATCGTTTCATCTCGGGGAAATCGGAAGGTGAGAGCACAATGCCAAGGTCGCTGTTGAGTACGATATCGTTTCCATCCCAGTTTTCAACGATGCGCGGCATAATATTATCGCCGGGCATATCGGGACTTGTATCTGCATGAGCGATAAAGCCGATGGCCGGACCTGTTTTGCCGTTATTGGCAGGCAAGGTGGCCATCACGTAACCGTTTTCATCCATAGAAACATCGGTAAGCCCGAACGATTTCAGCTCATCGTGCAGCATACGCAGCAATACCAGTTGTTTGGCCGTACTCGGGCAGGTTGCTGAATTTTCATCGCTCTGGGTATCGACTCCCACGTAGCGCAGGAAGCGTTCTTTTATAACTTCTTTCATAGTAAAGGTTTTATTTCATTAAAATTAACAAATTGGCAGGGAATGTATGGCGAAATGCATTTCGTCGGGCCTTTCCCCGCCATTCGCCTACCGGATTATGCTTCTGTCTCCGGTTTAGCCCGGAGCGACTCCCAGATGACATAACCGCAGATCACGGCAAACATAAGCAGGGCAAGGGCTTCCGCAGCATTTGATTCAAACCATTCAGCATTCACATAATTGATGCCTCCGAATTTTAGCATGGCGCTTACCACGCCCATCAGTGCACCGCCGGCGATAAATCCGGAAGCGATGAGGGTACCGCGTTCCTTACGTGCCTGATTCAATTTAATATCTTTTGAACGGGTGGTTACAAACCAGGCAATAATACCTCCAACAAGCAGCGGAGTGTTAAGTTCGAGCGGGATAAACATTCCAAGGGCAAAAGCCAGGGCCGGAACGCCGATCATGGTAAGGATCAGCGAAAGGAAAGCCCCGGCTGCATAAAGCATCCAGGGTGCAGCTTTCCCCGACATCATGGGCTCAATAACGGCTGCCATGGCATTGGCCTGGGGGGCAACCAGCGCATTTTCACCGGTAAAGCCGTAGGTCTCATTCAGAATCATGATTACTCCGCCAACGGTCGCAGCCGATACCAGGGTTCCCATAAACTTCCAGGTCTGTTGTTTGTATGGGGATGAGCCCAGCCAGTAACCGATTTTCAGGTCGGTGATAAAGCCCCCGGCCATGGAAAGCGCCGTACAAACCACTCCTCCGATGATGAGCGCGGCCACCATACCAGCGGTTCCCGAAAGGCCGGCCCAGACAAGCACCAGCGAGGTGATGATCAGCGTCATCAGCGTCATGCCCGAAACCGGGTTGGTTCCCACAATGGCAATGGCATTGGCGGCAACGGTGGTAAACAGAAAGGCAATCACCATCACGATGGCAAGGGCGATCAGTGCCTGTGTGAGGTTATTGACCACTCCGAACATAAAGAAGACAAATATTACCACGGTGGTGAGCAGAATACCGCCGAGAATGATCTTCATCGGCAGGTCGCGCTGGGTGCGTTTATTGTTGGCGCTTACCGCCTGCTTGCCCGAAAGTTCCTTCACCGCGAGTCCGAAAGCACTTTTAATAATCCCGCTGGAGCGGATAATGCCGATGATGCCGGCCATGGCAATCCCGCCTATGCCTATATGCCTGACGTAATTGCGGAATATCTCTTCGGGCGACATCTGGCTGATCAGCGCGGTGACATTGGCGCCTACGGCCAGGGTTTGACCCTCGGCAAAATGCGAAATCACCGGGATAATCACATACCATCCCACAAAAGACCCGGCGGTGATGATGGCGGCATACTTCAGTCCTATGATGTAGCCAAGGCCCATTACGGCGGCTCCTACATTCATTTTAAATACAATCTTGAACTTATCCGCGATCATCTCGCCGGCCGGAATCACGCGGGTGGTAAACACTTCGCTCCACCATCCGAAAGTGGCAATGATAAAATCGTAGATTCCGCCGATCAGCCCCGCAACAAGCAGCAGCCGGGCCTGGCTTCCCCCTTTTTCACCCGAAACAAGCACCTCGGTGGTGGCGGTAGCTTCCGGAAAGGGATACTTGCCATGCATATCCGAAACAAAATATTTACGGAAAGGAATCAGGAACAGAATTCCCAGGAATCCGCCAAGCAGCGAAGAGAGAAATACCTGGTAAAAGTGGGCTTCCAGATTAAGGATATATAGCGCCGGCAGCGTAAAGATAGCTCCGGCAACAATCACGCCCGAGCTGGCGCCTATCGATTGGATAATCACATTTTCGCCCAGCGCATTTTTCCTTTTGGATGCGGCGGATAAACCCACCGCAATAATGGCAATGGGGATGGCAGCTTCGAACACCTGCCCGATCTTCAGCCCCAGGTAAGCGGCCGCGGCCGAAAAGATCACGGCCATCAGCAGGCCAAGCAATACCGAACGCAGGTTTACTTCAGGGTAGACCTTCTGAGGAGACATCACCGGTTTGTACTCTTCGCCCGGCTTTAATTCGCTGTAGGCATTTTCAGGTAAGCCTTTGATTTCTGGTTTGTGCTTGTCCATATCCGATAGTTTACAGGTTTGCAGAAAGACTAATCCGCAAATTTAAGGATTTCGCCTGCCAATTCCCCGGTAATAAACATTATTAACCTGTAAAAAGCGTCGTCGTCTCCACAATACTTCCGGTAGCGATCGGGGCAGGGACAAAATACACGAGCATATTTAAGAACATGTTAGAAATTGGGAAAATACTTCGTACCGGTTAGCCATATTTGCACTCCTGAAATGAAAGGGAGCCTGCTGATATAATAAGAAAGTGCAACATGGTCGCTTTGAGGGTTTAATGTTTTTAACAGGGGCCCTGAAGTAGAAATAAGTTACTGTATTGTTGATAATTAAAAATCATTGCGTCAGGAGAATTTCATGACAACAACAATCTGATACATCGGAAAAACAAATGTCTGAAGTAATCCTTGTGCATGTGAAGGCCTTCATTCTTAAAATGATAAGACCAGATATTTTTTCGGGACTGTACAGTTAGTTATTCAGAATAATTCTAAAATACTTTTGATTAGACAATTAATATTCAAATTCAAAATAATGTTTTACTTTTACTGCCATACTATAAAGGCAGAAACTATATTGTAATATAGACCTGCTTATTTAACATAATAATAAACAGGTATTTAACACCTTAGATCCATTCACAGGCTGAAGAATAGAATCAAGGTACAACTTGTTTAGTTTTATTTTGCCTGCATTATTTGCTTTGAGTGCCCGAAATCTTAGATGAAAATCGGGAAAACCTGAAAATGAGAAGTCAGATACTACAAAACTAACCAATTATATACATGCTATACCTGCTATAGCTGATAATCTTTATAATTCATTTGAGATTATATTCATGAATGAGCAAACTCACGTCTGCGTAGAGAGAGAGAGAGAGAGCCGGTCAGCCCTGTATAGCGGTGATTGCAACCAGGAAACTGAACAAGTTTTTTCTTTACATAAATCCAATGCACATCTTTTCCGGTACATCAGAAGCAATGTATTCAATTGCCTTCCGGATAAAGATGTGCCTCCGTAAAAACTTATCAAGATCGCTGCTCATACATTATAATTCTCCTTGCCTTTGCTACTTACCGTGCTATATTTCTCAACTTAATTAAATGTATGAGTACATAATAAATTAATTTATGTATTAAAAATCACATTAATATGAAAAAGTTACTTTTAATTTTTATATCATCACTTCTCTACAGTGTTCCTCAGGCTCAAGTACCTTTAAATATTGCTGAAATGAACCATGAGACTTTTAGCAATGACTTGAATAACAATGTAAACAACCTTAACTCCTGGGAGGGGTTTCTCAGTAATCCAACCGGGCAAAAACTCTCTTTGAACATTTTAGTTAATGTTATCTACGACCAGACTCCTGAAATGGATCCATACTACAACAATCCGGGTGGCGCCTGGCCGGAAGAAACCGTTTCAGGTATTAATAATTCAGATCCATTACCTGAATGGCTCCCAGGCCTGTTTGATACAGAATACAACGAAAATGGAATTACTCATGGGATATATAATACTCCCCAAATTTAGGACAGCGAGTTAAGGTGTAAAAACAAACCCTTAATTTTACTGTCGCTATGAGAAAAAAGAGACAAAATTACAGTGCA
>JALHHH010000059.1 GCA_022837485.1 Bacteroidales bacterium | reverse complement strand
TCTTGTGTAAAGTGTAGGTTTTTCATCTTCTAAATTTTTAAGTTTCGCAACCTTAAATTTAGAAAAATCTCACTTTACACACTTTTTGGGATAGTATCGCAAAATATTATATTCCCGACTAAAGTATAGATATTTTTTTTATAACTCCTAATGGTATATATTATCCCGGTTTAATACGGTGGCAATCATTACTATGCAAACGTTATACAAAAAAAAAGAGCCGGCAGCTGCCGGCTCTTTTCAGAGTATTATTAAAGACTTTACTTAACCAGTTTTACAAATTCCGGGTCGGTAAAGAACTTGATAAATTCACGGTCTTCTGCAGCAGTTGCTTTGAGCGCGGGCTCGGCAGCAAAGGCTTTACCAAGGTTTTCGAACATCATTTTGGCGTCACCACTACGTGCACCGGCAACCGCCAGCAGGTAGTAATTGTGGCCGCTTTCAGGAGCGCACTTCAGAGAGTTGGCAGCTTCACTCAATTTTCCGGTCATGATCTGGGCAAGAGCAACGTTGGTGTTGCATTTCTTGCTGCCCATCATACTAAGTGCCTGATCGTATTGACCAGCAGCAAGCCTGGTGATTCCAAGATTGTAGTTGACATCGGCTCCGAGAGTTTTAGCTTTATTGTAGAGAACGGCAGCGCCTTTGTAGTCTTCCTTCTTCGAAGCAAGAGCACCCAGGTTGTTAACGATAGCCATGTTGTCGGGCTCCATCTGGTCGGCCTTGTTGAGGTGAGATGCGGCTTCTCCAAGCTGGTTGTTCATCAGTTCATAGTAAGCAGCATTGTTGTATCCTCTCCAGTCGTTCGGGAACTGGGTGGTAGCCGATTTGTAAATGCGAAGCTTGGTGTCGTTGTCGTTGGTAAGGGTTGCAGCATAGAGCAGCTCCTTGTTGTCGAGTTTCGAAGGATCGCTGGTTGCAAGATTTGCAATTTCCTCATCGCTCTTCTTGGGTTCGAAGCAGTTAACCTTAATAACAACGCGGCGGAGCGGAGGCAGAATATCCTCTTCGATTTCTTTGTAAACAAGTGCCATGTTGCGGATTTCCTGCTCACGTTTGGTAACGTCGGGCTGAGAATTAACCACATTCATAATGATACGCTTGTCACCAATGTTCGAAGCTTCAACAGCCTGCATAAATCCGTTCCAGTCTTCACCGTTGGCATAAGTGTTGAATTTCAGGTTCTCTTCCGGTTTTTCGATAACGAAAGGATTCTTTTTATCCTTTGCCATCTTCTTTACCATATCGATGAAATGTTTTTTACCGGCCTGAGCACGGCGCTCTGACAGTCCCTGGTTGAAGCTTTCCTCACCTTCAGGTGATGCCCAGGCATTGATGTCGATGTCGCGGATGGCGTATCCCATGCGAACAAATTGAGCAAGTTCGTCAAGTTTCTTCTGTACCTCGTTGTTCCTGTTGAGCGGAAGATTCCAGTTGAGGTTATGCATGTTAACCTGGAAATAGATGGTAGCATCCTTGCTGATGATGGTTTCTTTTTCGTAACCGTGTTCTGCAAGAATCAGGTCTTCGTCGTGCATGATGCGTGAACCGGTGATAATCACACCGTCGGCAAGTTTGCGTTCGGGGAGGTCAATCACTTTGTATTTTGCCCTGATTTCTTCGGGAGTAGCACCCATCTTTACAGGTTCCTTAGGTTCATAAAGGGTAGGTGAAACAACAAGATCCGATACATTCATTCCCGGTTCGTAAGGAATGCAGTCTACGTAAGTGTAGCTGCCGCCGTTTTTATAATTGATAACGATGCCGTCACCATTTACTTCCTCTCCCTGGAAGTTAACTGCTTTCAGCTTGCGGGTTGTTCCGGCATATTTGATTTCCGGCTGAAAACTCATTGCAGCTTTCTTGGCAAAATACTTTGGAGGGAAAGTAACCTTAACGTTTACACAAACGGTATCGCCAACCCTAACGAGAGGATCGGGTGTGGTTTCATATTTTACAAGACCGTAGTCTTTCTGCATCGATTTCAGGTTGGCACTGGGTTTAAATTTGTAGGTTGCTCCCAGCATAAGGGTTGAGTAAGCATCGTTACCATCCCCGCTCTCAACAAGATCAAGCTCGTCGGTGAACATAGTGCGGAGGTTGTACTCGAGATTAAGATCCCAGCGCTCTGCCAGACGGAAATTTAAGCCGAGACCGGCAGGAACGACAAATTCTCTCATTGGATCCGTGCTGAAGGGAGGATCGGCATCCGGACCGTTCTGGTCAAGCACCTGCTCGTTGCTGTTTTTGTAAAGGATTGATGAGAAGTTGCTTAATGCACCACCGGCAAATCCGTACAGGTTAACAAAACGCTCGGGCTTGTAACCAAATATCAGGTTTGTCAGACTAACGGTTGCATGCAGCTGTCCATCCCAAATACTGGATGACATCCTCAGATCCTCTTTATCAAGCGTGCTGACAGCCCATCCGTTGTTGAAAACACCCCTAAGGCCGAATACGGGAGAAAACTGATATCCTGCACCAACTCCGTAAAAGAAATTGACACGTTCGTTAATGAGGTTTTTCTCGTTGAGATCGCCGTAGAATTGCGAAACTCCGCCACTGGCCTGCAGGAAGAAGTGTTTGTCGAAGGATGATTTAGCTTCGCTTTTTCCTTCATCCTGGCCAAATACCAGTGCAGGTGCAATACCCAACATCAGGATGAGAAGCATCATCATTGATTTGTAGCTTACTTTTTTCATAATGGTAACGATTAATTTATCGGTTTAAGGTTGACTTTGGCTTAGGTCCTCTAATATTCAAAATTCGGACAAATATAGGGCAGTTTTACTGCTTTTCAAAAAAAAAACTCAGTAATTCATCTCCAGCCCGCGTGAATTGTAATTTCCCGGTATAATTTACGCAAGGTCTTTTCCTAACTCCCAAACAAAAATAAGGGTTTAAAGTTCAGAAATCGCTGTGAAATTTCCTATATATGTTCAAAGCCATTCATCATTTTTACAGTTATTCACATCCGGTTTGTTTGTGTCAACTATTCACATGCTGATAACAATATGTGAATTTCTATCCGGAATACATTCTTGACTTATGACATTTTGTTGTTTCCGGCTCCCGGAAAATTTTTAGTTTTAAACATTTATAAATATTTGCAAATGTCTAAAAAAAACTGACTGTCAGTAATGTACAATAAAGATGATCATACAGAACTACAAATTGTTGCCTGATTTCCGGTAAAACTCCCATATAATAATGGCAGCAGAAACCGACACATTCAGTGAGTGTTTTGTGCCGTATTGGGGTATTTCTACGCAGATATCGCACAGCGAAAGAATGTCGTCGTCTATTCCGTGTACCTCATTACCTGCTATTATGGCATACCGCATTCCGGGAACGGGTTCGAATTCCTGAACCGGAATGCTGTGTTCTGCCTGTTCTGCCCCGACCACAACATAACCGCTTGCACGAAGAGCTTCGATGCATTGCCGCGTTGATGAAAAGTATTTCCAGTCAACGGACTCCGTTGCCCCCAAAGCAGCCTTGTGAATTTCACGGTTGGGAGGTGTTGCTGTAATCCCGCACAAATATATACCCTCAAGCCTGAAAGCATCCGCTGTTCTGAATACTGATCCTGTATTGTGCTGACTGCGTATGTTGTCGAGTACCAGAACCAAAGGTAGTTTTGCACTTGCCTTGAAAGCAGGTACATCCATCCGGTTCAGTTCGTCTGTGCTGAGTTTTTTGAAGTTCATATGTCGTAATTCCTGCTGCAAAATTAATACAGATTCGCAGTTTTTCGGCCACTTGCCATTAACTGAACATTTGAAGGCGCCATATTCTGCTTGCATAATTAATATTAACCCCGAATTCTCCCGTAAACAATTCTCGCGAAAGCTCCTGATACCGGTCTGGCTGAGTGCATGAAGCGTGTATTTGAAAAAAAATGGACATAAAATTATCGGAATATCTTTATCAAAAATCCTATTTTTGTTTCCCTTCAAAAACTGATCGATTTGGCTAAGGCAAAGGAAAATATTGTTGAAACCCCTCTGATGAAGCAATACTACTCCATAAAGGCGAAGTATCCCGACGCCTTATTGCTTTTCAGAGTGGGCGACTTCTACGAAACATTCGGTGAGGATGCGGTTAAAACTTCATCCATTCTTGGTATTGTTCTAACAAAAAGAGCAAACGGTTCTGCTTCGTCTGTTGAACTGGCCGGATTTCCGCATCACGCGCTGGATACATACCTCCCCAAACTGGTAAGGGCAGGCCACAGAGTCGCCATTTGCGATCAACTCGAAGATCCAAAACTGACCAAGAAAATTGTCCGGCGCGGAGTTACCGAACTGGTTACACCCGGAGTTTCATACAACGACAAGGTTCTTGAAAATAAGCAGAATAATTTTCTTGCAAGCATTCACCTGCTGCCAAAATCATCCGGAATTGCATTTCTCGACATCTCTACAGGAGAATTTCTGGTTGCCCAGGGCGATAACGATTACATCGATAAACTGCTACAGACGTTCCGGCCCAGCGAAGTCATCGTCCAGAAATCAAAACGAAAGGAACTTACAGATCTTTTTGGCGGGAAATATTACATCAGTACGTTTGAGGACTGGGTTTTTACCCACGACTTTGGGCATGAACTTCTGCTTCGGCATTTTAATACCATTTCTCTGAAAGGATTTGGTGTGGATGATCTGCCAAACGGAATTGTCGCAGCAGGAGCTGCACTGCACTACCTGGCCGAAACACAGCACGACAGAGTGAGCCACATTTGCCGCATTTCCCGTATTGAGGAAGATTATTACGTATGGCTCGACAAGTTTACGGTGCGTAATCTCGAAATTCTTTACTCACCAAATGAACAGGCCACAACGCTGCTGCATATTCTCGACCAGACGGTTTCACCCATGGGCTCGCGCCTGATGCGGCGCTGGCTTGTGCTTCCTCTCAAGGAAAAACAACCGGTCAATGACCGGCTTGATATGGTCGAGTTTCTGATTTCCAATCCGGAGCAGGCTCAATTGCTGCATCAGCAGATCAAGCTGATGGGCGATATCGAACGCATGATCTCAAAGGTTGCCGTTGGTCGAATAAATCCCAGGGAACTGCTTCAGCTTAAGCGGGCTATGCTTGCACTGGAACAGGTGAAGGATGTTTGCGCCGCATCACCGGTGAAGCCGATGAAACATATGGCCGACCAGATTAACCTTTGTCCGCTTATGACCGGCCGCATCGAAAAGGAATTGAGCTCGGATCCGCCCGTTGCGGTGAATAAAGGGAATGTAATTGCAGAAGGAATCTCTCCTGAACTCGACGAACTCAGGGAGATCGCCTACAAGGGCAAAGATTTTCTGGCCAGGCTGCAGCAGCAGGAATCGGAACGTACCGGTATTCCATCCCTTAAAGTTGCCTTCAATAATGTATTTGGCTATTATCTGGAGGTTACCAATACCCATAAAGATAAGGTTCCTCCCGAATGGGAACGGCGTCAGACCCTGGTAAATTCTGAACGCTATATTACTCCTGAACTGAAACTGTACGAAGAAAAAATTCTGAATGCCGAGGAGAAAATACTGGAGCTGGAGACACGCCTTTACAACGATCTGGTGCTGGGATTAATCGATTACATCGAGCCCGTCCAGGTAAATGCACGCGTGGTAGCCCGCCTCGATTGCCTGCTCTCCTTTGCGTCGGTTTCGCAGGCAAATAAGTATGCAAGACCTTCAATCAGCGACGGATTTCATCTTGACATAAGACTGGGCCGTCACCCCGTAATCGAACGGCATCTTCCACCCGGTGAACCATACATCGCCAACGATGTGTTCCTCGACGATGCATCCCAGCAAATCATTATCATTACCGGCCCCAACATGTCGGGTAAGTCAGCACTGCTCAGGCAAACGGCGCTCATAGTGCTGATGGCTCAGGCTGGCTGTTACGTTCCTGCTGCATCAGCAGAAATCGGGTTGGTTGATAAAATCTTCACAAGGGTCGGCGCCAGTGATAACATCTCATCGGGTGAGTCAACCTTTATGGTCGAGATGAACGAAACGGCCAGCATACTCAATAATATCAGCAACCGCAGCCTGATCCTGCTCGACGAGATTGGCCGGGGAACCAGTACCTACGACGGTATCAGTATTGCCTGGGCTATCTCGGAGTTTATTCACGAGCATCCGCTTTTTAAGCCCAAAGTGCTGTTTGCTACACATTATCATGAGTTAAATGAAATGGCCAGCCGTTTTCCAAGAATTAGGAATTTTCATATTTCCGTTAAGGAGGCTGGTAATAAGGTGCTGTTTCTCCGAAAGCTGGAGCCGGGAGGAAGCGAACACAGCTTTGGAATTCATGTAGCCCGTATGGCAGGTATGCCCCGGCAGGTGCTTCAGCGTGCCGATGAAATGCTTAAGATTCTCGAGACATCGCACGGTGGCGATACGTTTCAGACTCCGGCTTCCCGCAAAAAACAAAAGAGCAGTGGGGGAGATCCCTTGCAGCTCAGCTTTATACAGCTTAACGACCCGCTTCTTGAACAAATCCGCGACGATATTCTTGATACCGATATCAATACGCTTACCCCGGTGGAAGCCCTGATGAAACTGAATGAGATCAAAAATCTTTTAAAAAAACAATGATTTTTTTTGGCGGTTTGAAAAGTGGTCGTATATTTGCACCCGCTAAAGCGACAAGCGGAAGTAGCTCAGTTGGTAGAGCATGACCTTGCCAAGGTCAGGGTCGCGGGTTCGAGTCCCGTCTTCCGCTCGAATCCCGGATTTATCCGGGTTTTTTTTTCTACCGGCCATATGCCCGAGTGGTGGAATTGGTAGACACGAAGGACTTAAAATCCTTTGGCCATTGCGGCCGTGCCGGTTCGAGCCCGGCCTCGGGTACAAATCGGGTGTTCTGCACTCATTGTTCATCCTGGTGAAATTAGTAGTTAGTCGATGAAAAACGGCAGAAATGCCGTTTTTTTTACAGCTATTATCCTCCGTAGTACTCTGTTTGCATGGCGTTCGCCATGCAGGGTCAGGACCGGTTTGTTGACTGTAGGTCCGATTCAGCCAAACCGTGATTTCCCGGTTTTTTTTCCGTCAGGTCAGATCCCAATCCCTATTCACATTGGCATGTTAAGAACTCCGTGAAGTAGTGCGTGATTAACGTATGTAAATGCCGTATATTTGCGTGGTTTATTCCGGCAAGTAAACAACTGAAGACGGAATTCAGCGACGCCTGTAAAATTTTGTACAATTTTTGATGGAAACAGGGTTTAATTTTTAATAAATCACTCGAATATGGAACGTTTGTCTAAAAGCAGTGCCCGTTGGAAATCCAGGGCCCGATTTGCAGTTATGATGCTTCTGGTGGTCTCTCTCGGCGCCGGTTTCAGCTCATGCAGCAGCCAGAAAAAGGCAGCCAAAAAGAAAGCTGAACAGGAACTTGCTGAAAAAAAATCCAAAGCAAAAGCTGACCTCATGGCTATTATAAACGATGATGGGAGAATGACCCTTGAAGAGAAGGAGTTCAAGCTTGCATCGGTAAAACGAATGAACCTCGATGATCAGGAAATCCGCGATCTTATTACACAGGCTGAGGAAAAACTGGCCGCAGAACGCAGTGTCATCGAACGACGTAAGGAAGAAGAACGGCTGAAAAGGGAACAGGAAGAACGGGAACGCGAACTGCGTGAGGGAGGACCCTACCGCGCCATCAACAATTCTCTTGATGCCGTTGCAAATGCCGGAGATGTTAGTTCCGCAAATATGCGCATCCGGGAAGCCCTTACTGCTTTTGCAGGCGACGATGTGCCCGTGCTGATTCTTATCAGCAGCGATGGAGGCATAAAGGACTACGACCGGCCTACAACCATCCGCAAGTACCTCGAATTTGTCAAAGACCAGAAAAAATCTCCCAATAAGGTGCTCAACGCAGTATACGATGCCAGCGGGAAAATCAGGGAACTCGAACTTATTAAAAAATAACCGGTTATGAGAAAGATATTTGGATTAACAGCGGCACTGCTGCTTACCTTTTCGGCCAGCGTCATGGCCCAGGATGATATAAGCCCAGCCCGCAAGCAGGCGATCGATTCCCTTGCACTTGAAAAGGTTAGGGACCTCAGTAAGTATATCAGCATCATCGGTAATAAAGATACCCCCTGGTCGGAAGCAAACCGGGTGATCGAACGTACCCTCGAGCTCTTTGCTGAAGGCTCACTTATGGGTGTATCGTCCATTAACCGCGAAGAAGTTAACTATTACGGTATTCGTGAGTACCTCGAACGCCTTATGGCCCTTAACTACGATAAAGTTACCATTTCATGGTATAACATTCAGTATATTAGCGATCTTGAACGTCAGCCCGATGGCCGGTACGTGGGTGTTATCACCATTTTCCAGCGCTTCGAAGGAACAACCAAAGAAGGATTACGCTACGTGGATGTCACCAAAAAGGATGTAACGGTATATGTGGAGCGTAAAACAACGCAAATCTCAGGGAGAATCATCGGTTTCTGGGATGTGCTTCTGGGCGATATCCGGGTTACAGAAACAAAACCTGGCTGATAAGTCCTGAAGGATTTTACTATTTCTGGCTCCCGGGATGATTCCAGGGAGCCAGATTCATATAATTCATCCCGCCAAGGGCGAACCATAACCGATAAACCGATTCCAGTTCCGGACGGATAATTTTAAACCCCGCCAGCAGAAACAACCAACCATGAAAAAAATCACTTTCATCCTGTTTCTTGTTCTAATACCGGCATTTCTGAAAGCACAGTCGTTCAATTCCCTCCTGGGCGATGAAGGCATATTGTATGCGCAAACCAAACAGGTTAATCAGTTTTTTCGCCGGTTTAACGGGGAAGAGAGTACCCGGGGTGATCGCTTTTATCCGGGCAACGACGGTTACCGCGATCCCGGTCTCAGGAGAAAATACCTGAATGTTTTGTTCGATATGCAGAACAGCTCCATTACCGATCCTGTGAAGGATGCCTTTATACTGGATGTTCTGAATACGGCAAACCCGGTTTTTCTGGACTTTCACGGCGGCCAGTGGTTTGCCGAGGTCAGTACAAAATTTTTATATCAGGGTAAAGATGAAAACGTTACCCTGTTCATGAAACTCGAAAAGGAAAATCTTGGTCATAAGTGGGTGATATCCAACGTTTATTTCAGCCATTTTCAGAAAATGTTCTCCAATTCGCAGGAAACCGGCAGTCACTTCCTGCATCCCCTTAGTCATGAACTCGATTTTATGAATCTGGTCAGGGTGTTCCGTGAAAAAGATTACGTTGAGCTATATACCGAAAAGGAATACCTTCCCGATTATCTTACCCTGTTTCTCTATGAATTTAAAAAGGGAAATCTGAAATACCGTACCGTTACCAATGTTAAATTCCATTTCTTTCAGATCCCTGGCTGGTACTTCGAAGTCTCCGATATCAAACGGCCGGGCGGTAACTCAGGGTGGCTGATCTCAGGACTTCTGAAAATCGACGAATCACAAAAAGAAGTGCTTCTTAAATACATTTACCATGAATAGAATTATCGGAAACCTGCTGATCCTGATGATTGTCACAATGTCGCTGCATGCATTTCCGCAAGCTGCGTCCGTAAAGTCCGAAGCGGGATTTTCGGAAGAAGAGCTGGCAAATTTCCATAAACAGGCGACACAACTTGTGGGTTTTATGGAGTACGCCTTTAATACCCTGGGGAGTGGTAAAAGTGAGTACAAGGAAAAGGATATTATAATCAACCAGTCGTTCCTTAAGTTCTTTAAGGATGCCAGGGTGCAGATAGAAGACGATCTTGTGGAGAAACGGGATGTTGTTACCAACAAGGATGTTCAGGCTTACCTGAAAGACATAGATTTCTTCTTCCGTGACGTAGCATTCAAATTTACCGTTGAAGAAATAAGCCGGGAAACCAACGAAAAGGGTAATCTGTATTTTAAGGTCAGAACCAGCAGAAACCTGAACGGAACAACCATCGACGGTAAGAAAATCAACGATAATAAGCCCAGATTCATTGAGATCAACCTTGACGATGCGAGCAGGGATCTGAAAATTGTAAGCATCTATACCACACGAACCAGCGAAGAAAAAGAGCTGATGAGCTGGTGGAACAGTCTGGATGAAGACTGGAGGGCTTTCTTTTCAGGCAATACGGTGCTTAACGAGGAGATACCTATGAGCCACATTATTGCAGCCGGCCCCGCTTTCCTGGTGGTCAGCGCAAGCCCTGAAGGTTCCGGAGATACTATCGTTGCTGCCGATACCCTTTTCGTTTCGTCGTCGGCACTGCTGGCAGAGATTCGTAAAATCTGGCGCACCGAACAGTTAGACCTCAGCGGTGTTCCCGGATTAAAAACCCTGGAGCCGCTAAGTCCCTTTTCAGCCCTCCGTTACCTTAATATTTCAGGTCTTACCGTCAGCAGTCTCGACCCCGTCAGGAATCTTTCAAAACTGGAGTCAATAAGTGCCCCGGGCGCCCTGATCGAATCGATTTCTCCTCTGCAGTATACGGCTGGTCTGCGATATCTTGACCTTTCAGAAACTTTTGTGAAGGATATTTCAGCCGTGGCCAATTTTCCAGGACTCGAATACCTGAACCTTTCCGGTTTGGATATCAGCGACATTACTCCTCTTCAGAACCTGGTTAATTTACGTGAGCTAAAATTAAGCCGGCTCCCTCTAAAGGATCTGAATGCTTTATCGGGATTATCGCAGCTCGAAATTCTGGATCTCTCAGGTACACCTCTGACAAGTGCCGGAAACCTCGAAACCCTGGTGAAGCTTAGGCGGATTTCGCTCGAGCGGACATATATTTCCGACCTCTCCCCGCTGGCATCTCTCAGTTCACTTGAATATGTTTTTCTTGACAATTCTCCCGTCAGTGCTATAGCCTCCCTGGCACAGCTGCCTGCCCTTAAAGTGATATATTGCGATAAAACAATGGTTACCAGGGCGGTAGCGCAGTCTTTTATGCAGCTGCGTCCCGGGGTTAAAGTTATCTTTGAGTCGGAAGAACTTTCCGCCTGGTGGGGATCCCTGCCTGAGGTTTGGAAAGATTTATTCTCTCAGTTGGTAAATCTTGACAACCCGCCGGTTCGTGAGCAGCTGCATGAAGTCTCCTATTTGCGGAAACTCGACCTGTCGGGGATTACCGAAGTCAGCAGCCTTGATCCCCTGCGAAAACTGTCTTCCCTCACCTGGCTTGATGCTTCCGGAACCGGTATAACCGAGATTATGCCACTAAAAGGGCTGTTCGATCTCCAGTACCTGAATATTTCGGGAACCGCAGTTATCGATCTGGCCCCGCTAAGCCAGGCCGGCAGCATGCAGGAGCTCCACCTTTCAGACAGCAGGGTATCGGCATTGCAACCCCTTGCCGGGATGCCAAACCTGCGAACGCTGGGGATGGATAAAGTGAATGCCGGGGGACTTGATGTTTTAACTTCACTTCGCCGCCTGCAACTGCTGTATGCCGATGATGTTACAGGAATCGAAGCCCTTTCGGATAAGTTGCTTGACAGCATACCGGGACTTCTATTGGTATACAAAACGGTTGAACTTGTTCAATGGTGGGAGTCTCTCGATTCAGCATGGAAACAAGCCTTTAGTAATGCCGAGCCGATGGGTGCATCGCCTACACGTGAGCAGCTACACAGAATAACCCAATTAACGGTGCTCGACCTGAATGGCAGCAGAGATCTGCGCTCGCTTCAGCCGCTAAGAATGCTCAGGCGCCTGGAATCGCTCACTATGGCGGGGCTGCCGGTCAGCGATATTCTTCCTCTTGGTCTAACAACCCGCCTGCGTTACCTGGATTGTTCCGGTACTCCCGTTTCAGATCTGAGTGCACTAACCACACACCGTTTTCTGAAAACCCTTAATTGTTCCAATACTCCTATCGGCTCCATAGACCCGCTTAAGTTTCTTCCGGTTCTCGAAGATCTGGATATATCCGGAACCCAGGTCTCGAGGCTGAATCCGCTATCGGAATCGTTCAGACTTCAACACCTGAACTGCTCAAATACCAGGGTCAGCAGCCTTAAACCCATCGAGGGACTGAATAATCTGAAGACTCTCAAGATATATAACACACGCATCTCCGAAAGAAATGCCGAGCGTTTCAGGTCTTCGAAACCTGGCGTTGAAATTACCTATTACTAGGAAAGGAGATATTTATTTGGCTGAAATTTCCGGATCAGCCATCCACCGGCATCCATCCCATCGGATTCGTCCGGCAATGGCGGCGGAAGTTTGTGCCTGAGGATTAAACACTGCCGTAAGGTCGGCCAGTGGTTCGAGCAGGTTAAAGCCCTTTTTTGCAGTAAATGTTCCTGCCTGGCGGATAAGTACAAAGACTCCGGGTTTAACGATCTTCCGCAGGCTGCGCGATTCACAGACAAAGGCTGAAGATGTACCGGCCAGGAGGGTAAACGCCTGAAAAGCTTCCTGAAGCGCTTCTTCCGTTGTCTCGATGTAAAATGCCCGTTTCGCACCTGCCCTGAGCATACGGGCTGTGTCTTTCATGCTGCTGCCGTGCGTTTCTTCCGTTATCCTAAATCCGTTTCCGCTCAGCATTTCGCCATGATTCCCGTGATATTCCTCTTCGCCCGGGTAAACGCGCGTTACCTTTAATGCTACGATATCCGTAAGTTTTGCATACCGTTCAATCAGCCGGAGACAAACACTGGTCTTTCCGACGTTGCGTGAAGATCCGCCTGCTATAAGCATCTGAGGCATTTGTATGATGGCAGGATCCTGAGTCTTTTCGTTCCTCATAGTTCGGCAAAAAAATATTTACCGGATTATCTCGGCAGCCGATGCCTTAAAGCATGCCCAGACTTCTTTGCCAGGCGTCAGGTGCATGCGCTCAAACGATTCGGCAGTTATCCTGGCATAAAAACGGTATCCGTTTTCAATACAAACCTCGTATCCGTCGCGCAAGGGACTTATGCTGCTGATTTTTCCGGGAAAGTTGTTGGTAGTGCTAAGGTCGGGGGCGGTTGTTGCAATCAGAATACGACCGCTCCGTATCAGAATACTAGCAGGGCCGTCACCGTGCAACTCTTCCAGGCGGATGCGCAGGGGCTCTCTGAGGTATTCAGAAATTTCCAGCATCGCATACATTCCGTATACCCTGGCCCTGAAGAAGTTTTTTTCGCCTGTAAAACCGGCTGCAAAACCACTTTTTGGCTGACGTATAATTTCTTCCGGGGTGCCGGTTTGAATGATTTTTCCGTTTTCCATTACGGCAATATGAGTGGCGAGGGCAATGGCTTCTTCAAAGTCATGGGTTACATGCAGAACGGGCATTCCCTGCTGGTTGAGGTTTCGCAGAAGTCCGCGCAGCGAAGCTTTCATTGGAGTATCGACCGACGAAAGGGGTTCGTCCAGCAGGAGCATCAGGGGTTCCGAGGCCAGTGTGCGTGCAAGCGCCAGACGCTGCAACTCCCCGCCTGAAAGCTTGGCCGGCCGTTCCTCAGACAAGTGCGTAATGCCCATCTGAGCCGCAAGTTCCTGCACTTTTGCTTCCTTCACACGACCCGGTAAGCCGTGGAGCGGATACGCGATGTTGCCTGACACCGTCATGTGCGGAAAGACGGCCGGTGACTGAAACATCAGACCAGTCCGCCTTTTTTCAACCGGGATATGCGTGATATCTTTACCGCCGAGAAAAATGCGGCCGCTGTCTGGCCGGATAATACCGGCAATAAGTTCAAGCAATACCGATTTCCCGGCTCCCGACTCCCCCAGCAGTACGTAGTAATCGTCGCGGCCGATTTTCAGGTTTATCCCGCTAAGGCTAAATCGCCTGAATATTTTACTTAAATCACTAATTTCTAGCATTTTCAGGGTCTCTTGCGATAAGTCGCATGATCAGAAACATTACAACGGAAATAACGATGAAAATTACCGAAACCGGACGGGCATACTGTAGTCCGAATGAACTGAAGCGTTCAAAAATAAGCACGGGTGCCGTCATAGGGTGGTAGGCTATAACCACAACGGCGCCGAATTCGCTCATCCCCCTGGCAAACATCATCACGCTTCCTGAAACGATCTGACGCATTGCCAGAGGTACGGAGATGCTCAGGAATACCCTGAGGGGAGAAGCGCCCAGATTAAGCGCTGCTTTTTCGAGGCGCTCGGGTACGTTTGAGAATCCTTCACGGGCTGCATTGATAAAAAAGGGAAGGCTGACAAAAGCCATGGCCAGAACGATGCCGGCTGCACTTCCAATAAGATCAAAACCAAGATTTGCGGCCGCTTTCCCGGCAAGGGTATCTCTTGAAATAACGCCCAGCAGGGCTATACCGGCAGCTGTATGCGGAATAACTACCGGAAGGTCAATGATGCCAAGCACCAGTTTTCGCCCAGGGAACTTCTTCCTGGCCAGCATCCATGCAAGCGGAAGCGACAGAAACGCAAATAAAAACGTTGCCGCCATCGACGTTGCAACCGTTAGCCAGATGCTACCTGTAACTTCAGGTTCGCGGAAGGCAGACACGATTTCAGAGGTCTCACTTTTTAAAAGAATCCCGGCAAGGGGAGCAATAATGAAAAGTAAAACCAGTGAGCCGCTCAGCGTCATTACAATCCTGAAAGTGTTGCGATGCATGCTGCGTTGGTGTTGTTGATGAACGATATTCCGGCAAAGGTAGCATATTTTGATTGCTCAGCATATGGGATCTCCTGCCGGTAATCTGCCTTTATCCAATCTCTTCGCCGGGCTTCGGAACCTTCAGAAATAGGGATGTTTCTAAAGATTCTTACTTTGCCGTCAACAGGCGTCATTTTTATATCAGCCTTGCGAAATCGCCGGATTTCACGTACGTTTGTGGTTTGAAAAATGATAAATATGTCAAATAAAGTTGCATTGATAACAGGTGTTACCGGTCAGGATGGTGCATACCTGGCCGATTTCCTTCTGCACAAAGGGTACACCGTCCATGGCATTAAGCGCAGAAGTTCTCTTTTTAACACCAACCGCATCGATCATCTGTACGAAGATCCGCATAAGGAAAACCGCAGATTTATTCTTCATTACGGCGATATGACCGATTCGTCGAACCTGACGCGCATCATACAGGAAGTTCAGCCGGATGAGATTTATAATCTTGCCGCTATGTCGCACGTTAAAGTGAGCTTCGACTCCCCAGAATATACCGCCAATGCAGATGGTATTGGTACCCTGCGAATTCTGGAAGCCGTCCGGTTGCTCAACCTTGCTTCCAAAACCAGGATTTACCAGGCATCAACCAGTGAGCTTTACGGACTTGTTCAGCAGATTCCACAATCCGAAACCACGCCGTTTTATCCCCGTAGTCCCTATGCCGTTGCCAAACAATACGCATACTGGATTACGGTTAACTACCGTGAAGCATATGGGTTATTTGCAGCCAACGGCATACTTTTCAATCACGAATCACCGATTCGCGGTGAGACGTTTGTAACCCGCAAGATTACAATGGCGGTTTCCCGCATTGCGCTGGGGATGCAGGATAAGCTGTTCCTCGGTAATCTTTCGGCACGCAGAGACTGGGGACATGCCAAGGACTATGTAAAAGCCATGTACCTGATACTGCAGCAGGATAAACCCGACGATTATGTAATTGCAACAGGCAAAACCACCGAGGTGCGGGAGTTTGTACGTATGGCATTCGCCGAAGTTGGGATAGAACTGGAGTTTTCAGGATCCGGTATCAACGAAAAGGCATGCGTTGCTGAGTGTAATAATCCGCAATATCAGCTGCCCAAAGGGAAAGAAGTATTGGCCGTGGATCCCATGTATTTCAGGCCCACCGAAGTGGAACTTCTGATAGGAGATCCCACCAAAGCAAAGGAAAAACTTGGCTGGGAGCCGGAATACGACCTTAAAGGCCTTGTAAGCGATATGATGGAAAGCGATTTAAAAATGATGAAGAAAGACCGTTACCTCAAAGAAGGCGGTTACGATATTCTCAGCTATTTCGAATAAAGATTACTACCTGATAGCAGTATGGAAAAAGAAAGCAGGATTTATATTGCCGGCCACCGGGGGCTGGTTGGAAGTGCTATTTTACGCAACCTGACAAAAAAAGGATATACCCGGCTGATTACCCGGACTTTTGATGAACTCGATCTTACCGATCAGCTTGCCGTCAGCCGTTTCTTTGCGGAAGAAAAACCGGAATACGTTTTTCTGGCTGCCGCGAAAGTCGGCGGAATTATGGCCAATAATACCTTCAGGGCTCAGTTTATCTACGAAAACCTGCAGATACAGAACAATGTGATTCATCAGGCCTGGCTCAACGGAGCGAAAAAGCTCCTCTTTCTCGGAAGTAGTTGTGTTTACCCAAGAAATGCCCCACAGCCTATGCCGGAGGATTGCCTCCTGACTTCGGAGCTGGAATACACCAACGAACCTTATGCCATTGCAAAGATTGCCGGAATGAAGATGTGCGAATCGTATAACCTTCAATACGGCACCGACTTTATTTCGGTGATGCCTACCAACCTGTATGGCATTAACGATAACTTCGATCTTGGAAAGTCGCATGTGTTGCCTGCCCTGATTCGTAAAATTCATCTCAGCCGTTGCCTGGAGGAAGGCGATCTTCAGGCTGTACGTAACGATCTTCAGCGCTTTGGAGGTTCCGAATCGCATGCGGTTGAAACGGATGAAGCATTGATGAATTACCTCTCTAAATACGGTATCGTAAAGGAAACCTCAGAAAACGGTTCGTCACGGGTGGTTTTGTACCTTTGGGGAACAGGAACCCCCTTGCGGGAATTTTTGTGGGTGGAAGATATGGCGGACGCCTGCGTTTTTCTTATGGAGAATTACAGTTTTTCAAGACTTGTTGGTTTTACCGGCGGAAAGCCTTCCGGTGAGGTCAGAAATACCCACATAAACATAGGAAGCGGAAGCGAAATTGCTATCCGGGATCTGGCATTACTGGTGAAAGAGGTAATCGGATTCGGAGGAAAGATCGAATTCGATCCTTCAAAACCCGATGGTACTCCCCGCAAGCTGCTGGATGTTTCCCGCCTTCATTCCCTGGGCTGGAAAAGCCGCATGGATCTGAAAGACGGAATCGCTGCTGTATACAGGCATTATACACAAAGTTAGCAATCAATTCTGTTGGATTCGTTCCTGCCGTCAGTCAGGGAATGCCGGCAGTTTGTTTTTGCCGACTTATGGTTTTTAAGGGTATATTCTAAGGAATAAACCCGGCTGTATCGGCGAACATTTTCAGCCCATACAGCCGGGTTTTTCAATGGTTTGCTTGTTCCGGGTATCCCCGGTGGATTTGAATGCCCGGATGCTATTAACCAGCTTTAGTCATCAAAAGCGTCGAATTTTATACCCTGAGCCAGCGGAAGTTCGGTGGAGAAGTGCGCATATATGCCTTCCATGCATCCGATCCACTTTCACGCCCCCCGCCCGTATCCTTTTCTCCTCCAAAAGCCCCTCCGATTTCAGCTCCGTTTGTGGCAATATTCACATTGGCTATGCCGCAATCCGAGCCCTCATGCGAAAGGAATCTCTCTGTTTCCAGGATATTTTTCGAAAAGATTGCCGATGAAAGTCCCTGAGGAACGTTGTTGTGATGCTCAATGGCTTCGTCCATGGTTTTGTATTTAATCAGGTAAAGAATAGGCGCAAATGTTTCTTCCTGTACAATCTTATAATGGTTTTCCACCTCGGCAATACACGGTACGACATAGCAGCCCGATCCGTATCCTTCACCTACGAGCACCTGGCCGCCATAAACGATCCGGCCACCTTCTTTTTTAATCTGTTCCTGTGCATTCAGGAAGTTCTTTACTGCATCACGATCAACCAGCGGCCCAACAACCGTATCCGGATCGAGCGGATGGCCAATCTTTAGCTGTTTGTAAGCTTCAATGAGTTTATCCCTGAATTTGTCGAAAATACAGTCGTGAATCAGCAGCCTTCTGGTAGAAGTACATCTTTGTCCGGCTGTAGCTACGGCTCCGAACAGACTTGCCCTGAGAGCCATATTAAGGTTTCCGTATTGGGATACGATGATGGCATTGTTTCCTCCAAGCTCCAGAATGGTGCGTCCGAGCCGCTCACCAACTATTTTACTAACATGCCGTCCCACCCGTGTGGAACCTGTTACGGAAATCAACGGAATGCGTTTGTCGGCAAGGAAGTCGTCGCCTATGTTTCTTGAGCTACCGGCAACAAGATTCAGAACGCCTTCAGGTACGTTGTTTTCCTCCAGTACACTGCCGATGATCCGGTGAACAGCAATCGCACTCAGCATTACTTTGGAGGATGGTTTCCAAACAACAACATCACCGGCAACCATTGCAATCATTGCATTCCATGCCCAGACTGCTACCGGGAAGTTGAAGGCCGAGATTACTCCCACAACGCCCAGAGGATGGTATTGGTCGTACATGCGATGCCTTTCACGCTCCGAATGCATGGTAAAACCGTAAAGCTGTCGCGAAAGTCCAACGGCATAATCGGCAATGTCGATCATTTCCTGGACTTCGCCCAGCCCTTCCTGGTAAATCTTGCCCATTTCATACGAAACGAGCGAACCCAGAGGTTCCTTATATTCCCTGAGCCGGTTACCGATCTGCCGCACAATTTCTCCTCTCTTAGGAGCCGGAACCATTCTCCAGGTGCGGAATGCATCCGTGGCCTTGGCCATCACTAATTCATAATCGTCCCATGTTGCCTGGTTTACCGTGGCAATTGCGCTGCCATCGGCCGGAGAATAGGAGGTAAGTGCTTCACCCCTTGTTTTAAACCATTCGGTACCGGTAGTGGCCCCATGATTTATTTCTTCAATATTCAGTGTTCTCAGGATCCCCCTGATTCCATATTTATCCGCTTGCATGATTGTTTTGTTTTTCTAGGTAACAAGCATACGGCAGATAATGTTTCGCCGGGAGCAGCTGAACTCCGGTTAAATTCTTCCGTTACGTCGAATTTAAAGGAATTGATTTGACAGCTAAAAGGTTGGCAATAAAATAGAACCTTCGGATGGTATCGGTTTTATCGCAACTTGTCCGGCTTTCTCAATAAGGTTCATGCCGGGGCCCGTCAGGAATTTGATAAAGGCTTCCGCTGCTTCAGGATTGTTGTTGTTTTTTGGAATGGTAAGTCCATAGATCATGGCTTCACCCTTCTGTGTTATGCTTTCCCCCGGCCGGTTTCCGGCAATATCCACGGAAACCGTGCTGTAATAAGCGTTTAAATCCGGATCAGAGAGGTTGATGCTGTCGGGAAGCTCAAGATATGGCAGCTTGTGTTGAATGGCTACCGAGCGGTACAGAAAGATGTAATCAAGGGCTCCCGATTCAAGCAATGCCAGAAGGTCAACTTCCTTTGGCCGGATGTATTTTCTGTCTTTTTCAAGCATTGCACGGGTAAATCCGGTTTTCAGACCACCGGCTTCGGCAAGTTTCATGGAAAGAATGGCCCGGTAGCCGCAGGGGTCGCTGTCAGGATCGGAGCGACCGTAACTAACATCCGGCCGCATCAGGATTTCATGCCAGTTATTCTGATTGATTTCTCGGGCATACCTTGATTTTTCATGGTAAACTATTGCCATTTCATTCCCTGCAAACAATAGGTTCCAGTCGGCATGCCCGGGTATCATCAACTTGTCAATCAGTATGTAATCGGCCGAGGCCAGGATATCGCAGGGCCTGTTCAGATCGGTTATTTTCCGGATCGAAGCCAGACTTCCTGCCGATTCGGACTTAATAGTTACACCAGGATGCAGTAACCTGAACGAATCGGCAAGCATCTTAAAAGGGATGGAAAGGCTTCCGGCATGAAAAATCACAAGATCTCCCGATAGCATCCCGGAGTCGTGCGTTTTACCGGGCCGGTTG
>JALHHH010000058.1 GCA_022837485.1 Bacteroidales bacterium | reverse complement strand
GCGGAAGGCGAGATGTGGCGCGAAAAAGCAGAGAAAGCAACCATACGATACGATAAAATTGAAGCCAACCGGGGCAACATCCTGGCCTCCGACGGCAGCCTGCTGGCAGCGTCCGTTCCGGTTTTCGAACTTCGCATGGATGCAGGAACCACTCATTACACCGACGAATTCTTCAATGAAAACGTCGACAGCCTTGCGCTTTGCCTCGCCGGTCACTTTAAGGATAAAAGCAAAAACGAATACAAACAAATGCTGCTTAAGGCCCGCAAAAACAAAAACGGTTACCTGCTGCTGAAACGTAACATTACGTATACCGACCTGAAGGCGATCAGGAAATTCCCCATCTTCAGACTGGGTAAATACCGGGGCGGACTTATTGCCGAGGCAAAGAACAGACGTGAGCTGCCTTTTCGCTGGCTTGCCTTCAGAACCATCGGATGGGACAAAGACGGACAAGAAAACGACATAGGACTGGAAGGAGCATTTTCGCACGTTCTGGAAGGCCAGAAAGGGCAACGCCTGGTGCAACTCATCGGCAAAGGCGTATGGCGTCCGCTGAACGATGAAAATGAAATCGAACCGCGCGACGGAAACGACATCGTTACCACCATCGACATCAACATACAGGATGTGGCGGAAGATGCACTTATGCGTCAACTTATTGCCAACGAGGCCGACCATGGTAGCGTAGTACTGATGGAAGTAGCAACCGGACACATCCTTGCCATTGCCAACCTCGGCAGGAATAAGGACGGGGTATACGAAGAGAAATACAACTATGCCATTGGCGAAAGCTCCGAACCGGGATCAACTTTTAAACTGGCCTCGCTTCTTGCTGCTCTCGACGACGGACTGCTTAGCCTGAGCGATACCGTTGACACCCAGGGCGGGGCCGTAAGGTTTGCCAACCGGATCATGAAAGACTCACACCATGGCGGATACGGTAAAATCAGCGTGAGAAAAGCATTTGAGCTCTCGTCGAACGTTGGCATCTCAAAGGTAATTCACCGGGCCTATCACGATAAGCCTCAGCAGTTTATCGACAAGCTTTACGCGATGCGCCTGAACCAGCCCCTGGGACTCGAAATTTCCGGCGAAGGCAAACCGTCCATCAAAGATACCCACCATAAATACTGGTCAAAAGTCTCACTTCCGTGGATGTCGATCGGCTACGAGGTGGCAATCACTCCCCTGCAGACGCTGGCATTCTACAACGCCATTGCCAACGGAGGTGTGATGGTAAAGCCGCAGCTGGTTAAAGAGATAAGGCATACCGGAGAAACCATTCAGGTTATACAACCCGAAATCCTGTCGACCTCCATCGTAAAGAACAAGGAGACCATTGCACTGGCGCGCGAACTGCTCGAAGGTGTGGTGGAACACGGCACGGCGACTCATTTAAGAAATCCCTATTATAAGATAGCGGGGAAAACCGGTACAGCACAGATAGCCCAGAACAACGCCGGCTACAACAAAAGCAATTACAAGGCTTCGTTTGCCGGATATTTTCCGGCCGACAACCCGCGCTATTCCATGATTGTGGTGATAAATAATCCCCGGAAGGGCGTGTACTACGGCGGTTCCATTGCCGGTCCGGTATTCAGGGAAGTTGCCGACAAGGTTTTTGCCACCCGGATCGAAGTTCCCGTACCTGCCACCGATACCGTTCCGTGCATCTATCCCCTGCTGGCATCAGGAAAGGGCGATGAGCTGGAGATGCTGTTTCGTGAAATCAACGTAAGCTATCCGGGCAGCCGGAGTTTCGATTGGTTTACATACAAAAGCGGCGAACAGGGCCCTGAGGTAACGCCCATTCCTCCTGTCGAAGACAAGGTTCCGGATGTTACCGGTATGGGAGCCCGCGATGCCGTGTACATGCTGGAATCGGCAGGGATAAAAGTAAAAATAAGCGGCAAAGGTAAAGTTAAGAGGCAGTCACTCCCTGCCGGTATCAAAGTCACTGCCGGAAGTCAGTGCATTATTGAGTTAGGTTAAAAAACCAAAAAAGGTGGTCAGGCTACAGGACATATTGTATAAATGCAGAATCAGGCGCACCACAGGCACCATGGAGCAGGAGATAAGCGAACTGGTATTCGACTCCCGCAAGGCCGGCCCCGGGAAGCTGTTTGTGGCAATCCGCGGCACGGTTGCCGACGGTCATACCTACATCCGTCAGGCAGCGGATGCCGGATGCCCCGTTGTAGTATGTGAAGAGATCCCGGAAGGAACCTTTGAAGAAGTTACGTTTGTGGAAGTTTCCGACAGCCATGAAGCGCTGGCAATCATGGCCTCCAACTTCTACGGCAATCCATCGGCTGAGCTTCGGCTTACGGGCATAACGGGCACCAACGGTAAAACCACAACCGCCACCCTTTTGCATCGGCTTTTTACAGGACTAGGATACAAAACCGGACTTCTCTCAACGGTAAAAAACTGCATCCACCTGAAAGAAGTCCCCACAACCCATACCACTCCCGATGCGGTTACCCTTAACCGTTTGCTGCGCGAAATGGCCGATGCCGGCTGTTCCTACTGTTTCATGGAGGTAAGCTCTCATGCCGTGGTACAGCACAGGGTAACCGGGCTCACCTTCGCCGGAGGGGTATTTACCAACCTCACCCACGATCACCTCGATTTCCATAAAACCTTCGATGCCTATCTGAAAGCCAAGAAGCAATTTTTTGATCACCTGCCGGCGGAAGCATTTGCACTGGTTAATGCCGATGACCGCAACGGACTTGTGATGGTTCAGAACTGCCGGGCCCGTATAAAGACGGCGGCTATTAAACGTCAGGCCGACTTCAGCTGCAGGATCCTCGAAAATCATTTCGACGGTTTGCAGCTCAGCATTAACGGACATGAGGTATGGTGCAGGCTGGTGGGAACCTTCAACGCATACAATCTGCTGAATATATATGCCACTGCCATTATGCTTGGAGCCGGCGAAGTGGAAACCCTTACGGAACTAAGCAGGCTGCAGGCTGTGGACGGCAGGTTTGAATACATAAAAGCCCCCTCGGGAACCATCGGGATTGTAGACTATGCGCACACCCCCGATGCACTGCTGAATGTGATAGCCACCATCAACGCCATACAGGCCGGTAACGGCAGGCTGATAACTGTAGTTGGCGCCGGAGGCGACCGAGATCGCAGCAAGCGCCCGGTGATGGCTGCCATAGCAACCGAGAACAGCGGACTTACCATTCTCACTTCCGACAACCCTCGTACCGAAGACCCGGAAGCGATACTGAATGAAATGAGATCCGGGGTTTCCGCAGAGCGGATGAAGAACTGTCTGATAATCAGCAATCGCCGCGAGGCTATACGCACCGCCTGCGCCATGGCCGCAAAAGAGGATATTGTGCTTGTGGCCGGCAAAGGCCATGAAACCTATCAGGAAATCAATGGGGTAAAACACCACTTCGACGACCGGGAGGAACTGCGCGAATGTTTTGGACTGGCAAAGGGAGTGTAACCATTAAAAAGGAAGAGTATGCTGTACTATTTGTTTGAATATCTGGAAAATGCCTTCGATTTACCCGGCGCCGGTATGTTTCAGTATATATCGTTCAGGGCAGCACTGGCAGTTATTACCTCCCTGGTTATCTCTCTCCTTTTCGGGAAATCGCTGATCAACTACCTGAAGAAAAAACTTGTGGGCGAAATTGTCCGCGACCTGGGCCTGGAAGGCCAGAAGCAGAAACAGGGAACCCCTACCATGGGAGGTCTCATCATCCTGGCAGCCATTGTAATCCCAACCCTGCTTTTCGCCAAGCTCAACAACATCTACATCATTCTCATACTCATCACTACCGTATGGCTGGGCTTTATCGGATTCCTCGACGACTACATCAAGGTATTCCGTAAAGATAAAAAAGGCCTTGCCGGGAAGTTTAAAATTCTGGGACAGGTTGTAATAGGACTGATCGTAGGTTTTACCCTGTATTTTCATGAAGATGTGGTTATCCGCGAGAAAATCGCACAGACCAGCTCACGCTCCGCGAGCGAATTAAGTGAATTTGAGCGTGTTGGCGATCACGACGGCAGATTTTCGCGGCATTCCACCAAATCGACCAAAACCACCATCCCGTTTTTCAAGAACAACGAGCTCGATTATGCCCTTCTGCTGAAGCCGTTTGGGAAAAAAGCAATGAAGCACGCCTGGATCATCTTCGTTCCCATTGTAATACTGATTATAACTGCCGTTTCGAACGGAGCAAATCTGACCGATGGCATCGACGGGCTTGCGACGGGTACCTCCGCCATCATAGGAGCTACACTTGGTATTCTGGCCTGGGTATCGGGCAACTTTGTCTTTGCCGACTACCTCAACATTATGTATCTGCCCGATACGGGCGAACTCACCATATTCGTAAGTGCCTTTGTAGGTGCATGTACCGGATTTCTATGGTACAACACTTTTCCCGCTCAGGTTTTTATGGGCGATACCGGATCGCTGGCACTGGGCGGGGTAATCGCCGTACTCGCCATTATGATCCGGAAAGAACTGCTGATTCCCATTCTGTGCGGCATCTTTCTGGCCGAAAACCTATCGGTAATGCTGCAGGTAAGCTACTTCAAACGGACAAAACGTAAATACGGCGAAGGGCGCAGAATTTTTAAGATGTCGCCACTGCACCACCATTATCAGGTGCTTGGCTACGCAGAGCCAAAGATTGTGATGCGGTTTTTCATCGTCGGCATTATGCTGGCAATTTTCACCATAGTAACCTTGAAAATCAGGTAAAATAATATGAACGCACAACCCCATATCCTGGTACTCGGCGCCGGCGAAAGCGGAACAGGTGCTGCCCTGCTTGCAAAACGCAGGGGGATGGGGGTATTTGTATCCGACAACAGACCCGTCAAACCCGAATACCGCGCTTTGCTGCAGCAGGAAGGGATTGATTTTGAAGAAGGCGGACATTCTGCCGGGCTTTTCGACCGGGTCACCGAAGTGGTTAAAAGTCCGGGTATTCCCGACACTGCCCCCATTGTTTTGCAGGCAGCCGGAGCCGGCATTCCGGTGATTTCTGAAATTGAATTTGCCGCACGCTTTACGGATGCGCAAACCGTATGCATTACCGGCAGCAACGGCAAAACCACCACAACCAGTCTGATCTGGCATATCATGCAGGGTGCAGGAATGGATGCCGGACTGGCAGGCAACGTGGGCAACAGCTTTGCCCGCATGGTGAGCGAACGGCATCACAGTCATTACGCGCTGGAGCTGAGCAGCTTCCAGCTCGATGGCATGTACAGCTTCAGAGCCGGCATTGCCGTATTGCTCAACATTACCCCCGATCATCTCGACCGCTACGACTACAATACGGAGAAGTATGCGGCTTCAAAACTCAGAATTATTCAAAACCAAACACCTTCCGACAGTTTTATCTGGTGTGCCGACGACGAAGTTTCGGCCCGGCTGACAGAGCAGATGGAACTGAAGCAGCAGGTGTATCGCTACAGCCTCACCCAAAAAGGGCATGAAGGGGCCTGGATGGAAAATAACACGATAGTTTTCAATATAAAAGGAGAAACATTCACTATGTCGATCGAAGAACTGGCACTACAGGGAAAACACAACATCCACAATTCCATGGCAGCAGGCATAGCCACAAAGCTGCTTGGGATACGGAAGGAGACCATCAGGCAATGCCTTTCTGATTTTCAGAACATCGAGCACCGCCTGGAGCATGTGGCCAACATCCACGGGATTGAGTTTATCAACGACTCTAAGGCAACCAACATCAACTCGGCCTGGTGGGCACTCGAAAGCCAGCAAAGACCCGTGATATGGATTGCCGGTGGGGTTGATAAGGGCAACGACTACACAAAGCTCTACGATGTGGTAAAGGAAAAGGTGAAAGCCCTGGTGTGTCTGGGTACCGATAACCAGAAGCTGATCGATGCCTTCACGGGCATTATCCCGGTGATCACCGTAACGGGCACAGCGCGCGATGCCGTGAATACGTCCTACTATCTTGCCGAAGACGGCGATGTGGTACTGCTGGCACCCGCCTGTGCAAGCTTCGACCTTTTCGAGAACTATGAAGACCGCGGCCGGCAGTTCAAAGCCGCTGTAAAGGAACTCTAATACGTAAAGCAGACGGAAAGCATGCGATCGATTCTGAAAAACATAAAGGGCGATAAGGTGATCTGGGCAGTGGTATTCCTGCTGTCGATCTTCTCGGTGCTGGCTGTATACAGCTCTACCGGCACCCTGGCTTTCCGCTACCAGTCGGGGAATACGGAATACTACCTCATCAAGCACATGGGAATCCTGATGCTTGGCTTCGTTCTTATGTTTCTCGCTCATCTGGTGAAGTATAAATACTATGCCCGTATATCCCAGCTGGCAATCTATATTTCAGTACCTCTGCTGGCTTTTACCTTGTTTTTCGGCACCAACCTCAACGAAGCCAGCCGCTGGTACACCCTGCCGCTGATCAACCTAACCTTTCAGCCTTCCGATTTTGCCAAGCTTGCGCTTATCATTTTTGTCGCCAGGCTGCTGGCCCGCAAACAGGATGAGATTGAAGACTTCCGCAAAGGATTCGTTTCCATAATAATACCGGTAGTTCTTATTACCGGACTTATACTGCCTGCAAACCTCTCCACCGCAGCCCTGATTTTTACTACCTGCCTGGTGTTGATGTTTGTTGGCCGGGTAAAATTCATCTACATCTTCTTACTGGTAGGGATAGGGCTTGCGGGTTTGTTCATTATGATCATTGTTCTGGCTAACTCCCCGAAAAAGAGCGGTCGCATCGGAACCTGGCAAAACCGCATCGAGAACTTCAGAAGCGGCGACAGCGAGGGCAATTACCAGGTGGAACAGGCAAAGATAGCCATCGCTTACGGAGGTATTACGGGTCGCATGCCGGGCAACTCCACCCAAAAGAACTTTCTGCCTCACCCCTATTCCGATTTCATCTTTGCCATTATCATTGAGGAATACGGACTTATTGGCGGCATACTTGTGGTATTGCTCTATCTCGTTTTGTTGTTCCGGGCCATTAAAATTGTAATCCGAAGCCCGCGCAACTTCGCGGCCTTCCTCACATTCGGAGTGGCATTCAGCCTGGTGTTCCAGGCGATGGTGAATATGATGGTGGCAGTGAACCTGCTTCCGGTTACCGGACAAACTCTGCCGCTGGTAAGTATGGGGGGCACTTCCATCTGGTTTACCAGCATTTCGATAGGAATTATCCTTAGTGTAAGCCGCGAAATTGAAGAATCGGAAGCCGCGGAAGACAGTAAAAAAGACAAACAACCAAAACAAACCGAACATGTCGTTGCCTGAAACAAGGATTATCATCAGCGGAGGAGGTACCGGGGGGCACGTATTCCCGGCCATTGCCATTGCCGGTGCACTGCGGAGTAAGGATCCGGGTGTCAATATACTGTTTGTTGGTGCTCAGGGCCGTATGGAGATGGAAAAAGTTCCTGCAGCCGGGTATCCAATCGAAGGACTTTGGATAAGCGGCTTACAGAGACGACTGAGCTGGGAAAACCTGTTGTTCCCCTTTAAACTGATTCACAGCAGCATACGAGCACGAAAAATCATCAGGGGGTTCAAGCCCCACGTGGTGGTTGGTGTCGGAGGGTATGCCAGTGGCCCTACCGTTAAGGCCGCCGCAGCTATGGGAATTCCAACCCTTGTGCAGGAGCAGAACTCCTACCCCGGCATAACCAACAAAATGCTGGCCCGTAAAGCAAAAAAAATCTGTGTTGCCTACCCCGGCATGGAGCGCTACTTTCCTGCCAGAAAGCTGGTACTTACCGGCAATCCGGTAAGACCCGAAATTGTTCACGCCATGGCCAAACGGCGCGAAGCCCTCGAATTTTTCGGTCTCGACGAAAACAGACCGGTAATTCTGGCCGTCGGCGGAAGCCTGGGAGCCCTCACCATTAACAGAAGCCTGCACAGCGGACTTAAAACCATTGCCGATGCAGGGATACAGCTGATATGGCAGACCGGCAGATCGTATTCCGATCAGGCAGCGTCAGCCGTTCTTCCGTTTTCCGGAGCGGGAATACGGCAATTCCCTTTCATCACCCGCATGGATCTCGCATATGCCGCTTCGGATGTGGTGATATCGCGGGCCGGCGCGCTGGCCATTTCGGAACTGTGCGTTACCGGCCGCCCGTCAATACTGGTACCCTCGCCCAATGTTGCCGAAGACCACCAGACGCGAAACGCCATGACTCTGGTTACCGAAGGTGCTGCTCTTATGGTGAAAGATGCAGAAGCAGAACACAAACTTGTAAATACAGCCATTGAACTGGCAGGAAACGGCCAGCTCCGCGAAAGTCTGTCGAAACAAATCCTGACGCTGGGACGTGAAAATGCCGCAGCCGACATTGCCGCGCTGATCGTGGAATGCATTAAAAGATAAACATACGAATGACCGTGAAAACCGAACATCTTAAAAAAGTTTACTTCCTGGGCATAGGCGGGATAGGCATGAGCGCATTGGCGCGTTACCTGCATGCCGCTGGTGCCAGGGTTCACGGTTACGACAAAACGCCTACCACCCTTACCAGGGAACTGGAAGCCGAAGGAATGCACATTCATTACGACGACCGTCCCGATATGATCCCCGTTGATGCGGATCTCATCATCTATACCCCTGCCGTTCCGCGCGAACTGAACGAATACATCACAGCCCAGAACAGCGGCATCCCTATGGCAAAGCGTTCCGAATTCCTCGGAGCGGTTACAAATTCACGGAATACCCTGGCCGTTGCCGGTACACACGGCAAAACAACGGTAAGCACCATGCTGGCGCACATACTCTATGAATCGCCGGCCGGATGTACGGCTTTCCTTGGCGGGATATCCAAAAATCATAACACCAACCTGCTGCTCAAACCCGATAGTTCGTTTATGGTTGCGGAAGCGGATGAGTTCGACCGTTCGTTCCTGAGGCTTCATCCCGCCGGCGCCGTTATCACCTCCGTGGATGCCGACCATCTCGACATCTACCAAACCCATGAAGCGCTTCTGGAATCGTTCAGCGCCTTCGCCGGAGGAATACGGGAAAACGGATTTCTGGTCTGCAAGAAGGGACTGCCCCTTACGCCGGCCACCAGTGCAGGCGTAAAAACCTATACTTATGCCCTGAGAGGCGATGCAGACTTTTGCACCGAAAGCCTGAAACTGGAAAACGGACAATACACCTTCAACCTGATTGTACCGGGAGGCCGTATAGAAGGATTCCGTCCCGGGCTGCCAGGACTTTTTAACGTGGAAAATGCGGTAGCAGCAGCCTCCGTAGCCTGGCTGGCAGGTGTGGAGCCCGACGACATCCAAAGGGGCATCGCCACATTTTCCGGAGTAAAACGCAGGTTCGACCACCGGGTGGTGAAAGAAGGACTCCTTTACATCGACGACTACGCGCATCATCCCGAAGAACTCAGGGCGTGCATAGACTCGGTGAAGGCACTCTACCCGGGCCGTCACATCACCGGGATATTTCAGCCGCACCTGTACTCCCGCACCCGCGACTTCGCCGATGGCTTTGCCGAAAGCCTTTCGCTGCTCGACAGGGTAATACTGCTCGACATCTACCCGGCCCGGGAACTGCCCATCCCCGGTGTAAGCTCTGCCATGCTGCTGGAGAAAATTACCGTTCCCGACAGGCAAGTGGCACAGCGCGACGAGGTGATAGAGATGATGGAAAACATGGATGCCGATGTAATACTTACCCTGGGCGCCGGCGACATCGACCAGCTGGTAGAACCGCTAACCATCGCATTGAACAATAAAAACAAAAGGCCATGAGAAAGATACTACATATTCTTCTGTGGACTGTTCTGATAGCCGGTGCAGCAAGCCTTTTCGTTTTTGCCAATGAAAAACAGAAAACGGTTACATGTCCCGAATTTCAGATCCTCATTCAGCACGGCGATGCTGACCGCCTGATCTCGGAACAGTACATCAAGGACCGGATAACCGATGCCGGATACCGTATCCGCAATCAGAAACTGCCGGATATACGGTCTGCAGAAATCCAGCAACTGCTGAACGACGATCCCTTTATCCGCAATGCCAGCCTCACCATCGGTGTTGAAGGCACCGTTAAAGCAAACATCGAACAACGGCAGCCACTGGTGAGGGTAATCCCGGAAACGGGCGAATCCTTCTATATTGACACGGAAGGGAATACCATGCCCCTGAGTACAGAATTCCCGGCAAGGGTTATGATAGCCAGCGGAAGTATTCCTGCACTGAAACAGCATGGACCTGCGATGCAGCATCAAACTCTTGCAAATATCTATACTACGGCTATGGCTGTTAAAGCCGACGTGTTCTCTATGGCCCTGACCGAACAGATTTACCTTGATGAAAGCGGCGTAATTCAACTCGTTCCCAAAATTGGCAACCACATCATTGTGCTGGGCGACACCAGCGCAATGAAAGAAAAGCTTGAAAAACTCAGAATCTTTTACCGTCAGGGTATGAAAAACGAGGCGTGGAAAAATTACGGGGTTGTGAATCTCCGTTTCCGCGATCAGATTGTATGTACAAAAACAAGTTAAAATAGTATGGAACCATCCGAAATTATTGTTGGCCTGGATATAGGCACTACAAAAATAGCTGCCATCGTTGGACGGCGTAACGAAAACGGGAAGATTGAGATCCTCGGCTTTGGCCGTACCGACTCCATTGGGGTGAAACGAGGGGTTGTAGCCAACATCGACGACACGGTACAAAGCATTGTTGCGGCAGTAAAAGATGCAGAAAACCGCTCCGAAACAAATATTGCAACCGTAAGTGTGGGAATTGCCGGACAGCACATCAAAAGCATTCAGTACCGCGGATCCATCATACGTCCCAATGCGGACGTGGAGATCAGTCAGGCCGACATCGACGGACTTACCGAAAACATGTTCAAGCTGGCCATGAATCCGGGCGAGGAAATTATTGATGTGATACCGCAGGAATACTCGGTCGACGGCGAAACCGGGATACGACAGCCCAAGGGTATGCTGGGCCATCAGCTGGAAGCCAACTTCCACATCATCACCGGCCAGACCATGGCGGCCAAGAACATCTTTAAGTGCGTCCGCAAAGCCGGCCTGCAGGTAGATTCCCTGCTGCTTGAACCCCTGGCTTCGGCGGAAGCGGTGCTGAGCGATGAAGAAAAAGAAGCCGGTGTGGTACTGGTCGACATCGGAGGCGGAACCACCGACATCGCCATTTTCCAGGACGGCATTATACGCCACACAGCAGTAATCCCGTTCGGAGGCGACATCATCACCGAAGACATCAAGGAAGGCTGCACCATCATTAAAAAGCACGCCGAAGACCTGAAGGTGAAATTCGGCTCAGCTCTGGCCAGTGAAAACCGCGACGAAGAGGTGGTTGCCATCCCCGGGCTCAGAGGACGTCCGCCCAAGGAGATAACCCTGCGCAACCTGGCCAGCATCATCCAGGCACGAATGGAAGAAATAATCGAACATATCTACTTCGAGATAAAAAATTCGGGCTATGAAAAGAAACTGATTGCCGGCATCGTGCTCACCGGTGGCGGAGCCCAGCTGAAACACATCTCGCAGCTGTGCGAATTTATTACCGGAATGGATACCCGAATCGGTTATCCCAACGAACACCTGGCTCCCGGTGTGCCCGAAGAAATGGCCAGCCCCATGTATGCCACCGGTATCGGTCTTGTAATCATCGGATTGCAACGCCTTGAAAAAGAAACATCAAAAACGGAAAAGCAAAGTCCAAAAATTAAAAAACCTGCCCGCGGATCCTTCCTCGATGTAATCCGGAAATTTTTTGAGGAGGATGGAAACACCTGAGATATTAACAGTGTAACTGTTGATAAAATCAGCATTTTCCATATAGTCTGACACTTTTTATTCACTTAATTTAGGAGATCCAAACCATGCCAGATATGCTCAAATTCGATTTGCCGAAAAATCAGTCATCTATCATCAAAGTTATCGGAGTTGGAGGAGGCGGCAGCAACGCCGTAACCCACATGTTTAAGCAGGGTATTCGCGGGGTAGACTTTATGATCTGCAACACCGATTGCCAGGCACTCGACACTTCTCCGGTACCACTCAAAATACAGTTGGGAACCAAAGGACTCGGAGCCGGTGCTATTCCCCAGGTTGGAAGGGAAGCTGCCCACGAGAACATCGAGGATATACGTAAAATATTGGAGACCAACACCAAGATGGTATTTATCACCGCCGGTATGGGTGGTGGAACCGGAACAGGTGCTGCACCCGTGATTGCTGCCCTGGCAAAGGAACTTGGCATTCTTACGGTAGGTATCATTACCATCCCCTTCTCGTTTGAAGGTCGCAAGCGTGCCCAGCAGGCCATGGCCGGAGTTGAAGAACTTCGCAAATCGGTTGACACTTTGCTTATAATTTGTAACGACAAACTTCGCGAACTCGAAGGCGACCTCAAACTGTCGGAAGCCTTCAGCAAAGCCGATAATATCCTGACCGTTGCAGCCCGTGGTATTGCCGAAATAATCACCGTTACGGGGTACATCAACGTTGACTTTGAAGATGTTAAAACTGTAATGAAAGAGAGCGGTAAAGCCATCATGGGCTCCGGAATTGCCGAAGGAGAAAACCGCTCACTCGAAGCCGTGCAAATGGCCATGGCTTCTCCCCTGCTCGACGATGCCAACATTCGCGGTGCCAGCAACATCCTGCTTTACATCGCCTCAGGCAGCGAAGAGATCACCCTCGACGAAGTCATGGAGATTACCGACTACATACAGCACGAAGCCGGCTCAAGCGCCGACATCATCTGGGGCAACGGAACCGATGAATCGCTTGGCAATAAGATCAGCATCACCCTGATTGCTACAGGATTCGACTCGAAAAACAAGCAGCAGAAAGAAGCAGATCGCAGCAGTGTAATTGTCTATCCCCTCGATCAGGAGATGCCTTCCGCAAAAGCGCCGGCAAATGAACCTGCCAAAGCGCCTCCGGCACAACTCGAAGAGATAACCCTCATCAATAAAAAAGCCGAACCCGAAGCCGAACCCGAAGTTAAACCGGCAGCTCCTCCGAAACCGGCCGAAAGCACCGTGCAACAAGAACCACAGCGTACCTTCACCTTCGAAATCGGTACAAAAACAACCGGAGAAAACAAACCCGCAACTCCTGAAAAACAACCCGAAACTTTTATAGCTGCCCCGGCGAAACCGGCACGCGAAAAAGAACCCGGATTCGATTTTTTACGTTCTTTCCGCAACGACCAGCCCGAGAATACCGAAGACGAGGAAGCGGTAAAACGTCAGGAAGAGCTCGCCAATGCCCGGTATGCCCGGCTGAAGGAAATAAGCATTAAGATAACATCCCCGGAAGGACTGGCAGAAATGGAGCATCAGCCCGCCTATCTGCGCCGGAACGTCGAACTTCGCGAAACCCCGTCATCGGAAGCATCCGAAGTATCGCGCTACACCCTCTTCAAAACCGATAACAATCCGGTTGAAATACGGCAAAACAATTCGTTTCTTCACGATAACGTTGACTAGTCATGAGTCTGACCGATCAAATAAACAACGATATCAAAAAGGCGATGCTTGCCCGTGAAAAAGAGAAGCTGGAGGCGCTGCGCGCTGTGAAGTCGGCGCTTCTGCTCGAAATGACCAGCGAAGGAGGAGGCGAAGTTACCGAAGAAAAGGAGATCCGCATTCTGCAGAAACTGGTGAAGCAACGCCGCGAAACGGCCGCCATCTATGAGGGACAAAACCGCAAAGATCTGGCCGGCACGGAAACCTTTCAGGCCGATGTAATCTCCGCTTACCTGCCTCAGCAGTTGGGAGCTGAAGAGCTGAAACAGCTTATACAGACTGTCATCGCTGAAACGGGCGCAACGGGCATCAAAGATATGGGCAAAGTAATGGCAGAAGCTTCTGCCCGTCTTGCCGGCAAAGCCGATAATAAAACCATAGCCTCTCTGGTAAAGGAACTGTTGAACTCATAAAACTAACCCAACCAGGATACGGCCGGCATCGCAGGATGCCGGCCTTTTTTTTATGCCTCATTATTGCTATGAAGACCTGAGGGTTTCTTACCGTACTGTACCGGTTTCTTTTACCTAACCTATAATCTCAACCTAATAAAAAAAAGCCACCCGGACCGGATGGCTTTAATTATTTGAAGTGACGGCAAATTAAGCGCCGAGCATAAACCGTTTGAATGAGGTAACGGTGAGGTCTTTATTGATCTTTTTGAGGTATTCGCCAACGGAAAGCTTGCTGTCGCGAACGAATTCCTGGTTAAGAAGGGTATTTTCCTTGTAGAACTTGTTGAGTTTGCCCAGGGCAATTTTCTCCAGCATTTCTTCGGGTTTGCCTTCGAGGCGTGCCTGTTCCTTGCCAATCTCCAGCTCGCGGTTAATGGTTTCGGCGGGTACGTCGTCCTTATCAACGGCTACGGGAGCCATGGCAGCGATTTGCATAGCCACTTCGTGACCAGCCTGATCGATGGTCTCACCTTCTGTTGTATTGAAGCCGAGGATGGTTGCCAGGCGGTTGCCGGGGTGGTTGTATGCGAATACGCGAGCTGCACGGATAACTTCGAAGTGAGCGAGTTCCATTTTTTCTCCGGTTTTACCAACCATTTCGGTAATATTCTCTTCTACGTTGCGGCCGTTAATGTCGAGAGCTTTAAACTCTTCGATGGTTGAAGGCTGCATTTCGATGGCTTTTGCCATCAGAGTGTTGGAGAAATTAACGAACTCGTCGTTTTTGGCAACGAAATCGGTTTCGCAGTTGAGCATAAAGATGGCGGCAAAGTCTTTTGCCTCATTGGTGCGGGCGAGGACAATACCTTCGTTTGCATCTTTATCGGCGCGCTTGGTTGCCAGTTTCTGGCCTTTCTTGCGCAGATAGTCGATTGCTTTTTCGAAGTCTCCGTCGTTTTCCTGAAGGGCCTTTTTACAGTCCATCATACCGGCGCCGGTCATCTGGCGCAGTTTGTTAACGTCGGCGGCAGTTATATTTACCATTTGTAGTATCGGTTATAAGTTGAACAAATTATTTGCGGGGAGCGGGTTTACGACCCAGGGGTTTGCGGGTTCCGGGCTTGCGGGCGGGAGCTTCCTCGTCGCCTCCGGCGGGTTTGGTGCGCAGACGCTGTGTTCCGCCAACGGCATCGTCATCTTCGTCCTCGTCGAGGTCGAAATCACGATCCATACCGGAAGCCAGAGCTTCTTCACGCTCATCATCGCGCTTATCGCGGTCGATTTTACGTTCCATAAGGCCTTCTTCGATGGCCTGTACCATCTTACCGATGATCAGTGAAATGGATTTTGAGGCGTCGTCGTTGGCAGGGATGGGGAAGTCAACAAGATTGGGATCCGAGTTGGTATCAACAATCGCGAATGTAGGGATGTTGAGTTTGCGTGCTTCGGCGATGGCGATGTGTTCTTTTACGATATCCACCACGAAAAGGGCAGCAGGAAGGCGGCTGAGGTCGGCGATGGAACCGAGGTTCTTCTCGAGTTTGGCACGTTCACGGGCAATTTGCAGGCGTTCGCGCTTCGAAATATTCTCGAAGCTGGGGCTGGTCATCAGCTTATCGATCGACGACATCTTGCGGACGGCTTTGCGGATGGTAGCGAAATTGGTGAGCATACCACCGGGCCAGCGCTCGGTAACGTAAGGCATTCCGGCCGGTTTCACCTGCTCGGCTACGATTTCCTTTGCCTGCTTTTTGGTTGCTACGAAAAGCACTTTCTTTCCCGACTTGGTGATCTGCTTCATTGCTGCAGCAGCTTCGTCGATTTTTGCTATGGTTTTGTAAAGGTCGATGATGTGGATACCGTTACGCTCCATAAAAATATAAGGAGCCATATTGGGATTCCATTTGCGTTTGAGGTGCCCGAAGTGTGAACCGGCATCCAGCAATTCTTCAAAAGTTGTTCTTGCCATTTAAAATTTTTGTTTTTTGTTTACATTCTGTGAAAATCAATCACCGGGTAGCTCTGCTCAGGCTGCGGCCGTAAGGGTCAGAGGTCCCGGCAATTTAGATACTAAACACCATATTCGGTTAGCGCTTGCTGAACTGGAATTTTTTACGGGCTTTCTTCTGTCCCGGTTTTTTACGCTCAACCATGCGGGGATCCCTGCGCATAAGACCTTTAGCCTTGAGCGGGGGACGCAGCTCGGGGTTAAGTTCAACAAGAGCTTTTGAAATGGCAAGACGGAGGGCTTCAGCCTGTCCGTTGATACCACCGCCGTCGAGATTGGCCTGGATATCGTATTTGCCAATTGCGTCGGCAACTGAGAGTGACTGGGTAACTACATACTGAAGGGTTCCGGTGGGGAAATATTCCTTATAGTCCCTTCCGTTGATTGTAATCGAACCATTACCTTCTTTCAGATAGACTCGGGCTATGGCAGTTTTACGCCTGCCAGAGGTATTAATCACTTCCATGGTTATTTGATTGAATTAAGGTTAATCAATTGGGGTTGCTGTGCCTGGTGCGGATGCTCCGGTCCAACATACACCTTAAGGTTACGGTAGATGGCATCGCCAAGCTTGTTGCTGGGAAGCATACCTCTGACGGCATGTTCAATCACACGCTCGGGAAATTTTTGCATCATCTCCCAGGGAGTAGTAAAACGCTGACCGCCCGGGTAACCGGTGTGACGAACATAAACCTTATCCGTGAGTTTCTTGCCCGTGAGCCTGATCTTCTCTGCGTTGATAACGATAACATAGTCGCCGCAATCCAGGTTGGGGGTGAAATTGGTCTTGTATTTACCCCTCAGAATGTTGGCAACTTTGCTCGCAAAACGGCCCAGGGTCTGGCCTTCCGCGTCAACCAACACCCAATTCTTCTGAATGTTATCGGGAGTGGCCGACAAAGTTTTATAACTTAATGTGTTCATTTGTTTGTTGAATTATTGATGAAAAACAATAAGACAAGCCGCAAAGGTAACCTATCACGGGCATGAGATTCAGCTACTTACGACTAACTTCCCGACAGGCAGTGCTTCTTCCGCTTCTGGTTACGGCCATCCCCGGATACACTTTACCTTCAAAAAGGGGTGCAAAGGTAGGAGAAAATTTTCTTTTAACAAATTTATTAACAGAATTTTATTGCATCCGGATGCTGCCCGGTGTGAAAACGAAGCCGAATCTATTCTCCCCCCGGTGCGTCAGAGAATTCACCATATCAACCCCACACAAAGACCCCCACAGCAGGACAAGGTTCATTGGTGTAAAGATTAGACAATATTTATATAATAAGGTATAAAAATCACACCATTCAACCTCTGACCCTGTAGTTCTATAATTTCAATCCGTAAAGAAATCAAAATCCTACTTCTTACTTCTTACTTCTTACTTCCTACCGCGCCCCATAAAAACAGAAATCCTGTTCCGTACAAGTATTCTCCTCAACCTCAGCCTTAACCTTGTTTCAACAAAATATTCATCCCGGTACGTACCCAGGCCCCTGATTTATCCTGAAATATTCCGTTTTTGTGTTTTCTTTCCGTACTTTTTTCCTGATAAAAAAGTACCAAAAAATCACGGCTGCGTAAAAAAGGCTAAAACCCGGCGGGCATTTTGGCG